>NZ_JASUTP010000014.1:0-35545 GCF_030445475.1 Thermodesulfobacterium sp.
TTCTTCTTCAAAAGCCTTTAAAGCCTCTTTAAGGGCCTCTTCCATAAAAAATAGGTCTTCTTCTTTAAACATTTTTATACTACCCTAAACTTCTAACAAAAAAACCACACGCTAAAAAAGCTAAAGAAACTATAAAAACTAAGGTTTCTAAGTATACTACCTGCCCAAGAGGTCTCTTTTTAACTACTAAACCAAGAAAATAAGCTACTCCCCAAACCAAAAAGAATACTCCAAATTTGTAATGAAAAAGAGTTGTTAAGCTGGTTATCAATAGTCCTATTAAGATAGTTAAGTTCAAAATTTTAAAGAAAATTTTAGGCTCATACGAAAAGGTAGAAAGTAAAAAATTTTTCGGCAAAAAGCCATCTGTCTGAAAGTAAACGATCTCTAAATAAAGTTTTAGGTATAAAATCACAAGAACAGCTTGCAAAAAAATGACTCCAAAACTAAAAGTCCAAAAGGGATATAGATAAAGAGAAAGGGCTGACAAGAAAAGTATCTCCCAAAAAAAGGTTAATGCACTTCGATAGGTAAGAAAGTCAATCAACAAAAGTGCTATCACCAAACTTATTATCCTTGGTTTATAAAGAAAAGCGGTTATTAAGGTAAAAAAACCCGTTAGCACAGCAAAAAACAAAAGTTTTTTTTGATGTTGAGAAAGAAACCTGTATTTTATCGGAAGGTAAAACTTAAAACTTTCTTTTAAAAGATTTTGGTTTAAAAGGTTTCTAAAAAGACTAAAACTTAAAAACCATAAAAGAAGATAAGAAAACTTAGAGTTTAAAGGATGGTTAATCCCTAACAACAGCCCAAGAAAAATTAAAAATAGGGTTAACGACCAGGTAGCCGAAGAAAAACACATAGCTTTTAAAAACTTATAAAAAAAAGAAGTTCTATTCTTTAAAACATCGACCACCTCGTTTATTAGCCAGTTTGGTGTTGAGGCTCCTGCAGTTATACCTACTGTTTTATGTTTCTTTAAATCTTCCCAAGAAAGTTCTTCAGGACTTTCGACAAGAAAAACATCTTTATTTTCTTTTTTAGCTACGTCTGCTAACCGGTTGGTGTTTGCACTAAACTTTCCACCTATAACCACGATAGCTGAACATTCCTCACAAAGTTTTCTAACCTCGTTTTGTCTGACTGCTGTAGCATTACAGATGGTATTGATGATCTTTCCGTTAGGATAAAGAGACGTTATTCTTTTAGAAAGATGGTTAAACAGTTTTTCGTCTTGGGTAGTTTGAGAGAGGATGACATAATCTTTAAGAGGGGGAAGGGTTACAACGTCTTCTTCTGAGGAAACCACATATCCTTTACCTTCACAATAACCAAGAATACCCTTAACTTCTGCATGATCTTTATCTCCTATGATCACTACCTCTTTTCCCTCTGATACAGCTTTTTTAGCCAAGGCCTGAACCTTAAGGACCCTTGGACAGGTACCATCTATAACCTTATGTTTTTCTGTCAATGCTTTATATTCCTTTGGAGGTACCCCATGGGCACGAATGATTACCACACCTGAGGGAAGGTTTTCGTTAGGGTCTTTTAACACCTGTACTCCAAAAATATCAAGAAGTTTTAAAGTCTGAGGATTATGGATTAGTGGTCCGTAAGTATAAATATATGATTTTTTCTCGTTTAAAGCCTTTAATACTAAATTTACCGCCCTTCTTACCCCCATGCAAAACCCAGCTTTTTTAGCGATTTTTATCTTCATAAGATTTCTCTCCTTATCTCTGCCTTTAACCTCTCTATATCTCCTTTTTCAGCCATACTATAATACCCATTCTTACCTATGATAACATGGTCAAGAACCTTAATCTGCAGGAGTTCCCCTGCTAAAACTAGTTTTTTAGTAATCACGAAATCCTCTTTAGAAGGCATCGGATCTCCAGAAGGATGGTTATGGACGATCACTATGGAAAGGGCCTTCTTCTCCAGTGCCTTTTTAAAAATTTCTCTTGGATATACCGCACTTTCATGTAGGGTTCCTTCAAAAAGGGTTTCTCCTCCTAAAAACTTAGACTTAGCATCAAGAAAAAGAACTTTTAAAACCTCTCGGTCCAAATTTTGCATTTCATACTTGAGATATTCATATACCTCTTGTGGAGACCTTAGATATTCTGACTTTGTCGCCCTACCCTGAAGATACCTTCGAGCAACCTCATGGATAACCTTTAAAGGTAAAATAGCCCTTTCCTTAAGTCCCTTAAACTTTTTAAGTTCTTCTAAAGGAGCATCAAGTACTTGGTCTAAAGTTTTATATTGCTCTAAAAGAGCTCTTGCAAGTTTTCTGGTATCTCTGTAAGGAAGGCTAAACATTAAAAGAAGCTCAAGTAAGTCTTCATCTGTAAAACTTTTTGGCCCTTCTTTAAGAAACCGTTCTTTTACCCTAGCTCTGTGGCCTTTTGCCTTTTCATACGCCTCTATCAAAATTTTTTGAGAATATTTTTTTTCGGGCATGTTTAAAACACAATCGTTTTAAAAACTCATCTGAAATTGAGCCCTTCCGTGAACCTGAAAAATTTCATCTTTTATATGATAGGTCATACCCTTTCCCCTAATCAACATACCTTTTTGTTTTACTAAAACTTCTTTTTCCGTAAAAAGATAGTTCTTTTTAGGAAAAAATATCAACTCTTCGGTATATACTTCTCCATAGTTTTCAGTAACCAATTTTACATTGCCTTGAAAAACCATTTTATCCTCTTTGGGATAGTAATAACCTCTCTGAGAAGAGACGTTAATTCCTTTGGATGGACTGATTAAAGTTAAACCCTCTGCCCAAAAGGTACCTTCTTTATCACGTTTAAAGAAAGATGCTTTAAGCTTCCAAAGAAGTCCTTCTTTACTGTAAAAACTGTACTCCAAATCTTTGGCTACCATACGAAAATCTTTGGATAAAGAAGGAGAAACTAAAAACAAAACTAAGATAGATAAAATTGCAACGCCTCTTCCCATTTTCCCTTAGCCTTTAAAATGAGGTCACAGACCTCCCTTACAGCCCCTTTCCCTCCAGGGAGCTTTGTTATGTAATGGACATACTCGTTTACCGGAGGCCATCCATTAGGAACTCCTATAGCTAATCCTACCCTTTTTAACACAGGAAGATCTATCCAATCATCTCCCACATAGGCAATTTCTTCGTCTTTAAGCCCTTTTTCTTGTTTGAGCTTCTCATATATTTTGAATTTAGTTAATTCTCCTTGAGAAACAAAGATGATACCCAACTCTTTGGCTCTGTGCTGGGTAACTTGAGAGAATCTGCTTGAAAGGATGGCTACTTCAACCCCAATTTTTTGTAAAAGTTTTATTCCCATTCCGTCAAGTACGTTAAATTGTTTAACCTCTTCCCCTTCACTGGTAAGGATGATCCTTCCATCGGTAAGCACACCGTCTACATCTAACAAAAGTAACTTAATTTTCTTCGCTTTTTGTAGAATTTCTTGAGGAAAGTCCATGTTTTTTTAACACCTCTCTTAGGTCTCTAATTTGAGAAAGTAGAGGGTCTAACCAACTAAGAGGTAAAGAATTGGCTCCATCACAAAGGGCTTTTTCCGGCTCTGGATGAACTTCCATAAAAATCCCATCTACTCCCACTGCTACCGAAGCCCTCATCAAATATGGGATGAACTCTCTTTCCCCTCCAGATTTACCTTCCCCTCCCCCAGGAAGCTGAACGCTGTGGGTAGCGTCAAAAATAACCTTATCACTAAACCTCTGCATTATAGGAATACCTCTAAAATCTACCACCAGATTTCTGTAACCAAAGGTATAGCCTCGTTCGGTAGTCCATACCTCTTGAGAGGTAAACTGTTTAGCCTTTTCTACTGCATATTTCATATCCCATGGAGAAACAAACTGACCTTTTTTGATGTTAACCACTTTTCCAGTTTTTGCTGCTTCCACTATCAGGTCAGTTTGTCTACAAAGAAAAGCCGGAATCTGAATAACATCCACTACCTCAGCTACAGGTTTAACCTGCCAGGTTTCATGAACATCGGTAGTAACAGGAACTCCTATTTGGGTTTTTACCTCGTATAACCAGGCAAGACCTTTTTCAAGCCCAGGTCCTCGGTAGGAAAAAATAGAGGTCCTGTTAGCCTTATCAAAAGAGGCCTTAAACACAAACTCAAAATCATACTTAGTAAGAAGCTCTTTAAGCTCGTTGGCTATATAAAGGGTCAACTCAAGGTCTTCTAAAACACAGGGCCCTGCTATGATTAAAAACCTGTTCTTCATAACCATTACCTTTCTTAGAATTTCAAATTTTTAAAAAGTATTTTATAATCAATTTGACATACTTGCAACCCTATGAAAAATCTTATGGACTATACAAGGTTTGAAAAAAACTTTTTCCGTAAAAAATGGACAGGAAGAATTTCTATAGCTTTAGTATTTCCTAATCATTATCAGGTTGGGATGTCTAACTTAGGTTTTCTTTATGTCTATCAAAGACTTAACCTTTATCAAGAAATAGTATGTGAGCGGGTGTTTTTACCAGAAAAAAATGAAAAAATAAGGTCTATCGAAAGTTCTCGTCCTCTTAAAGATTTTAACCTTATACTTTTTTCCATACCCTTTGAAGTAGACTATATAAACGTGGTAAAAATCCTACAAAAAGGAGAACTTGGGTTAAACCCTACTCAAAGGACACAACCTGTGTTAGCAGGAGGAGTGGCTACTTGGTTAAACCCAGAACCAATCTCTTCTTTTGTTGATGCTTTTTTACTTGGAGAATGGGAAGAAATAGAAAAACATGTAGTTCCTATTTTTATAGAACATTTTAACCACAAAAAAATACTTCTTGAAAAATTAAGCACTTTAAACTTTGTTTACCTTCCTCTGTCCTCTGACCAGAAGAAAATAAAAGTAGCCAAAATAAAAAAACCAGAAAAGGTGGTTTATTCAGATCTTATCAGTCAAAAAGCAACGTTTTCTGAAACCTATCTTATAGAAGTAGCCAAAGGCTGTGGGAGAGGTTGTAGATTTTGCGCCGCAGGTTTTATGTATCGTCCTCCCAGAGGTTATCCAGAAAAAGCTCTATCTGACGTACTCGAAAACATACCAGAAAACTCTAAGGTTGGTTTAGTGGGGCTTGAATTTGCTAATAAACAAGAAATCCTTGAGTTTGGAAAAAAACTTTTAGAAAAAAGTTGTACCCTTACCTTTTCTTCTCTTAGGATAGATGCCTTAAACGAAGATTTTTTAGAACTTTTAAAAGGGACAAAAAGTGTAGCCATTGCACCTGAAACAGGGTCTCAAAAACTTAAAAAGGTTATTAATAAAAACCTCACCCCAGAAGAAATCTTTGAGGTGTTAGAAAAATTTCAGCAAAGGGGTTTAAAAAACATAAAATTTTATTTTATGTTAGGATTACCCTTTGAAACCCAAGAGGATTTAGAAGAAACGGTAAAGTTTATAAAAAAGTTACTTGCACAAAAATATAATCTTAATCTTTCTTTTACCTTTTCTTTCTTCGTTCCTAAACCTCATACCCCTTTTCAATGGGCAAAATTTTCAGATTTAAAGAATTTAAAAGAAAAAGAGAAATGGGTAAAAAAAGAATTAGGATATGTTAAAAACCTAAAGGTTGAACCTCCTGAGGAGGTACTTTTACAAACTTTGATAGCCCGAGGTAGCAAAGAATTAAAAGATTTTTTAATTAGTTTAGCTCAAGGTCAAAACCTAAAAAGGATTATAAAAAGTATGCCTAAGGTTTTAAAAAGTTTGTGCCCACAAGATTCGTTAGAGACAGAATTTCCGTGGGATAAGATTGATTTAGGAGTAAATAAAGAGTTCCTATGGAATGAATGGCAAAAGGCAAAAAACTTAAAACTAACTGGTTTTTGCCATCCTGAGAAATGTAAACTCTGTGGAGCCTGCGAAAAATAAACAGATTGTGTTGATATTTTAAAAATTTGTGGTAAGATTAGTTTTTAACTATGAGTGTGTTAATGGGAATAAGTATCTTTCCTGTAGATAAAGGAGAAAGTTTAAGTAGTTTTGTAGCTCGAGCTGTAGAAACCATACAAAAGTCCAACTATCCTTATATAGTTACTCCTATGGAAACCGTGGTAGAAACGGAATCTATAGAAGAAGCTTTGAGGCTTGCTGAAGAGTGTTTTAAAGCTTTAGAAGTAGATTGTAATAGGATCATCGTTAACATAAAAATCGACTACAGAAAAGGCAAATCAGGTCGTATCAAAGGTAAGGTTGAATCGGTACAAAAGAAGATCAACCAACCATTAAATACTGTCTAAGAATATCTAAAAAGGAGGTTCTTTTCTCAAATGCCTAATAAAATTGTCTTAGCTTATTCTGGTGGACTTGATACTTCAGTAATTTTAAAATGGCTTATAGAAAGGTATCAATGTCCGGTGATTGCTTTTTGTGCAGACCTTGGACAAGAAGAAGACTGGGAAGAGATTAAACAAAAAGGACTTAGTTGTGGAGCTGAAAAGGTTATTATAAGGGACCTTAAAGAGGAATTTGTAAAAGAGTATGTATTTTTTGCCATAAAGGCTGGAGCAAGATATGAAGACTGGTATCTTATGGGAACCTCTCTTGCTCGTCCACTGATTGCTAAAGAACAGATAAAGATTGCCTTTGAAGAAGGGGCTGATGCCGTAGCCCATGGAGCAACGGGAAAAGGAAACGATCAAGTAAGGTTTGAACTTACTTTTTCCGCCTTAGCTCCTCATCTTAAAGTGATTGCACCCTGGAGAGAATGGGATTTTAAAGGAAGGCAAGACCTGATTGCTTACGCCCAAAAACATGGTATCCCAATTCCAGTAACCCCAGAAAAACCTTATAGCATAGATGCCAACCTTTTTCATATAAGCTATGAAGGAGGTATTTTAGAAGACCTGTGGACTGAGCCACCAGAAGATATGTTTCTTATGACGGTATCTCCTGAAAAGGCACCTGATAAACCAGAATATATCGAGATAGAGTTTGAAAGAGGAGAACCGATAGCAGTTAACGGAGAAAAATTAAGCCCTGCCAACCTTCTAAAGAGACTCAATGAAATAGGAGGAAGACACGGGGTTGGCAGAATCGATATGGTAGAAAACCGGTTTGTTGGACTTAAAAGCAGAGGCATTTACGAAACCCCAGGAGGAACCATCTTACATATAGCCCATAGAGCTTTAGAACAGATTACCCTTGATAGGGAAGTAATGAGGCTTAAAGATAGTCTTATGCCTAAGATAGCAGAAATGATATATTATGGTTTTTGGTTTAGTCCTGAGTTTCAGGCGTTGAAAACCATGGTAGAACAAACTCAAGAAAGGGTTTCCGGAACGATAAGAGTTAAACTCTATAAAGGGAATGTAATGATAGCAGGGAGAAAAAGTCCTAACAGCTTATATAAAAAACGTTTGGTAAGTTTTGAAGAAAAAGAAGGATACAATCCTAAGGACGCAGAGGGTTTTATAAGACTTCAGGGATTGAGATTAAAAATTTACAACCTATCGAAGGAGGAGGAAGCATGAAAATCTTTGTTGACACCGCTAAAATTGAAGAAATCAGAAAGGTTAAAGAATGGGGTATCCTTGATGGAGTAACTACCAACCCTACCCTTCTTTCTCAAACAGGGAAACCTTGGAAAGAAGCTGCCCTTGAGATTTTAAATGAAGTCCCAGATTTGCCGGTTTCTTTAGAGGTTTTAGCTACAGACTTTGAGGGTATGGTTAAAGAAGCGAAAGAACTGGCTAAGATGGGAGATAATGTAGTTATTAAAATCCCCTTTACTGTAGATGGAATAAAAGCTGTCCAAGCCTTAGCTGCAGAGCAAATTCCTACAAACGTTACCTTAGTTTTTAGTCCTATGCAAGCTCTTATTGCTGCCAAAGCAGGAGCCACTTTTGTTTCTCCTTTTGTAGGAAGAATAGATGACATCTCCTATGATGGAATATCAGTCCTAGAAGAAATTATCCAGATTTACGCAGCTTATGGGTTTGAAACTGAAGTTATCGCTGCAAGTATACGTCATGTAGACCATGTAAGAAAATGTGCCCTTTTAGGGGTAGATATTGCTACCATTCCCTTTAAAGTAATAGAACAGATGTTTAAGCATCCTCTCACTGACATAGGCCTTGCTAAATTTTTAGAGGATGCTAAAAAAGCCAACATTTCTATCCTGTAAAAGACTGAGTTTTAAGGGTTGCCTTGTTTTTATGTGAGTTAGACCTCAAATTATTTTATGTCATAAACCAATTTAGACATAGGTTATTAGACTTAACCTTACCTTATTTTAGCCATCCAGACCTTATTTATGTCTTTTTTGTTACGTCTGGATGGCTTATCCTTAAAAAGAAAACTTTACTACAAAGTTTGATAATCTGGATTTTTTTAATCTTAGGGTATGTATGGGTAGATTTTAGTTGTGCTAAAATTCTTAAGCCTTATTTCCAAAGACCAAGACCTTTTGTATCTCAGGAAAACCTTTATTATTACTCTGATCAAAAACATCGTTACCTCAACCAACCTTTAAAAAAAGAAACTTCCTACAGTTTTCCTTCAAATCATGCCTCAAATGTCTCTTTTGCTTCCATTTACTTAAGTCTTTTTTATCCTCCTTTTGCCTGGGGCTGGATATTGTTTATGTTGTTGGTAGGTTGGTCAAGGATATACCTTGGGCACCATTATCCCTTTGATGTGCTGTCTGGTTTTTTCTGGGGTGGTTTTTGGGGATGGACGTTTTATCTTTTGGTAAAAACCCTTCTTAAAAAATTAAGACATGAAAAAAAACTTTCTGCTTAAACCACTTTTCTTCTTATTCTCTTTGTTTTTGATAAAACTTTTATATCTCCTACTTTTAGACCTCCCTCTTTCTTATGACGAGTCTTATTATTGGGACTGGTCAAGGAATCTTGCTTGGGGATACTACAGTAAACCACCGATGGTTGCATGGCTGATTAAGATTTCAACCGGTTTTTTTGGAAATTATGAATGGGCAGTCCGGTTACCTGCACTTTTTTCTATTACCTTTACCACTTTATTTTTTTATCTAATCCTAAAAAAACGCCTTCCTTATGAGAAAGAACTTCTTTTAGGTCTAACCTGTCTTAGCTTAATACCTTTACTTACTGTATACAGTTTTATCATGACCATAGACCCTCCTCTTATGCTTTTTTGGACTGGAGCTACCTATTTTTTTATAAATTATTTAGAAACGCTAAGGGTAAGACACGCTTTTTTGGCTGGTCTCTTTATGGGCTTAGGTCTTCTTACAAAACAAACGATGTTGGGGTTTATAGCGATTGCCATAGGATATATCCTATGGTTTAAAAGACCAGCCTTAAAAAAACCTGTAACTTTTCTTATGTTTGGATTACCTTTCTTGATGATTCTACCCAATCTTTACTGGAACTGGATAAATGGTTTTGTTATGTTTAAACATACAGAGGAACATTTTTCAAGAACCGGGATAGAGTTGTCCAAGGGAATAAAAACAATACTTGAGACCTTACTACTTTATACCCCTTTAGCTTTAGGTTTTATACTCATGGCACTAAAAAACTTAAAAGATGAGATATACAAAACCAGAGATTTTATTTATTTTCTTGGGCTTCCGTCTTTATTATTCCTGGGGCTTTCTTTTATGGTAGAAATAAACGCAAACTGGATCTTACCTTTTATGGTTTCAGGACTAATCTGGGTAGTTTATACCCCTCCTTTTCCTAAATTTATCACTTTTCTCAGGTTTAACCTCCTTTATGGTATTTGTTTCCTTATACTGGCCTTGTCATTTGGAGCCTTTTTTGACCGATTTCCAGAGTTTACCCGAGACCTTTTAAAGAAATTTATAGGATGGAGAGAACTTGCCTCTTATGTTGAGACCTTTTATGATGGGAAAACTCCTATCGTTGTCTCTTATCGAGATATAGCTTCCTCTTTAGCTTTTTATCTAAAGTCTCATCCAGAAAACATTTATGTAGTACAAAAGCACCCTTACCCACAAAATCAATACCATCTATGGAGAAAAGACTCAGATTTATCAGGAAAAGAGGTTATCTTTATCCAAAAGAACCCTATCCCTCCTAAAAACCTTAGAAACCCTGTTAAACTTGGTGAAGTTCGGGTTAAAATATCTCAAAAAACTTATAAAGAGTTTTTTATCTGGAAAGGAATTTGGGAAAAGGAAGGATAAAACATGGCTTACTATTGTCAGGAATGTGGTTATAAAAGCCTTAAATGGTTAGGACGCTGTCCTGAATGTGGGGGATGGAATACCTTTATAGAAGAAAAAGAAAGCTCGATAAAAACAAAAAACAAAACCAGAATAAATAATAAACCGATAAAGGTCTTAAAACTTTCAGACATAAAGTATGAAGTAAAACCAAGGATTTTAACAGGTCTTAGCGAACTTGATTTGGTATTAGGAGGAGGATTTGTGCCTGGGTCTTTTATCCTTATAGGAGGAGATCCAGGGATAGGGAAATCTACCCTTCTTACTCAAGTAGCAGGTGTGCTTGCAGAAAAGGGACTAAAAATAGTTTATCTATCTGCCGAAGAATCTGCTGAACAAGTTAAGTTAAGGGTTGAAAGACTGGGGTTGGGAGATGAAGTCCTTTTTATAGGAGATACTGAACTTTCCACGATAATAGAAGAGTTGAAAACCATAAAACCTGACCTTCTGATAGTAGACTCCATCCAAACAGTTTTTTTACCTGAGTTAGAAAGCCCTCCAGGTGGGGTTTCTCAAATAAGAGAGTGTGCGAATCTCCTTATGCGCTTTGCTAAAGAACAGGAGGTGGTAACAATTGTGGTAGGCCATATTACCAAAGGAGGCTTGATTGCAGGACCAAAAGTTTTAGAACATTTGGTAGACGTGGTACTTTATTTGGAGGGAGAGAAAGAAACAGGATTTAGGATTTTAAGAGCAGTAAAAAACCGTTTTGGTCCGGTAAATGAGATAGGAGTCTTTTTGATGACCTCCAAAGGATTGGTTCCTCACTCTCAATGTGAAGACCTTTTTCTATCAGGAGAAGAAAATGCGGCTGTATTTTGTGTGATAGAAGGAACAAGACCTTTGCTGGTAGAGGTGCAATCCTTGGTTGCCAAAAGTTTTCTTGCTTTACCAAGAAGGACAGCAGTTGGATTTGACCCTATAAGGCTATCTTTACTTGTTGCTATCTTAGAAAAAAAACTAAATTTCAATTTTAGTAATCAAGACATTTATGTTAAAATATCTGGGGGGCTCAAGATCACCGACCCTTCTGCAGACATGGCAGTAGCTGTTTCTTTGGTGTCAAGTTTATTAGAAAAACCTCTTCCAGACAAAACTATTTTTATAGGAGAAATCGGGCTTTCCGGTGAGATAAAACCAGTAAGAGAAATAGCCCTTCGGCTAAAAGAGGCAGAAAAGAAGGGGTTTAAAAGAGCTTTTGTTCCAGAAAGATTAAACCTTCCTAAGCATAACCTATCATTAGAAATAATCCCTTGTAGAAAGCTTTTAGAAGTTTGTGAAAAAATCTTTTAGTAGAAAAATATAAAACCCTATGTTTGAAGATTTTATAAACCTTTGGGATAGCAGAGAAGAAATAAGGGTTTTTGTAAAAAATCATCCCATAGCCGGAGGTATTTTATTTGTTTTTTTACAAGCTTTACAAGTAATAATAGCCCCCCTCCCTGGAGAAGTGACAGGATTTTTTGCAGGTTTTCTTTTCGGAGGGATCTATGGGTTTATGTTAAGTATGGCAGGCTTGATGGTAGGGTCTTTAATTTCTTTTTATATAGCAAGGTTTTTAAGAAAAAAATTTTTTAAAAAATACCGTCAATCTCCCATCTATTTGAAGGTAAAGAAAATTTTTTATAAACATGGGCTTACTGGAATGTTTTTACTTTATCTTTTTCCTGGGTTTCCCAAGGACTTGCTAAACTATTTACTTGGTTTTATGCCTGTCTCTCTAAAAGGTTTCACGGTGGTATGTTTTTTAGGTAGAATACCAGGCACTTTTGCCCTTTCCCTTCAGGGGGATGTAGTATACGGTGGGCATCCTCAAAGTATAATTTTAGTAACTCTCACTTTTGTGATAGTTTTTTTAATTTTTTTGGTGATTAAAAAAAGAATTGAAGGTTGGTTAGAAAAAGATCCTACCACTTAGTTCTTACCTTTACCCCCTTTTTAGCTAAGTAATCCTTGATTTCTTTCACGGTATACATTCCATAGTGAACCATAGAGGCTATAAGCGCTGCATCAGCTTTACCTTCGGTAAGAACCTGATACAAATGTTCAGGGTGACCTGCACCACCTGAGGCAATAACCGGAATGTTTACCGCCTCTGCTATCATCCTCGTAATGGTTAACTCATAACCTTCTTTAGTGCCGTCTGCATCTATAGAATTAAGACAAATCTCCCCTGCCCCTAAGTTTTCTGCTTCTTTTGCCCACCAAACAGCATCTATTCCCATAGGTTGTCTTCCACCCTTTATCCAAACCTCATATCCAGAGGGGATTTTAGAAGAAGGTTCAACCTTTTTCACATCCATACCAAGTACGATACATTGAGAACCAAAGGCCTTAGCCCCTTCGTAAATCAGTTTGGGATTAAGCACAGCCGCGGTATTAACCGAAACCTTCTCTGCTCCTGCAAGCAAGACCTGTCTCATGTCTTCGACTGACTTAATTCCACCTCCTACTGAAAAGGGAATAAAAATCCGTTCGGCAGTCCTTCTAACCACGTCTATCATGATCCCTCGATGTTCTGCACTGGCAGTAATATCGTAAAAAACTATTTCATCAGCCCCTTCTTGATAATACTTTTCAGCCATCTCTACAGGGTCGCCTACCTCTACATTGTCTTTAAACTTTATCCCTTTAGTCGTTTTACCATCCTTTACGTCAAGGCATACGATTATTCTTTTACTTAACATGTAAAACCCCTTTACACTTTTTTAAAAGGCAACCTGCCTTTTTCTCTTTTTAAGCTCAGCTAAAACCAAATCCTCCTCCACAAGAACTCTTCTTATAATCACCTACCCCTTTCATCATCGCACATACATTAGATACTACCTTTTCTACCTTTTCTGAACCACAAAAGGGACATTTTACCTCTTGTTCTTCTGTTTTACTAAAAATAAGTTTTTCAAAAATCCTCCCACAATCATAACACCTAAATTCATAAATAGGCATACCCTTCCCCTCCTATATCCTTAAATTTAGCTTCGCAGTAAAATAATAAAAAATTTTTAAATTTCAACCCCTGTTTCTTGTAAAAGCCATCTATAAAAACAGGGGGTAACCTCAGAAACCTCTATTTTTGCGATGCAAGGACAAGAATAAGAATGGTTTTTAAGCACCTCTTTTTCTACCTCAGGATAAAGAGATTCGCGGGTTTTTACTATTAAAACAGCTTCTTGAGAGCTTTCTATCTTACCTTCCCACCAATACATAGAGTTAATGTTAGTAAAAAGGTTAACACACCCACAAAGTCTTTTCTCAAGGAGTATCCTTCCAACTTTTTGAGCCTCCTCTGAATTGGGAAAAGTTATGTAAACAAATACAATCTTATCTTGTGCCATAATTACCTCCTGTTTAAATTTCTCTCTAAAAGAGCTAAAGTATAATTATACCTTAATCGTTATAAATTGCCAAAAAATAAAGGTTTTTTCTGTTGTTGGAAAATAACAAAAAGGTTTTATAATGGAGCAAAAAATCAGTTTATTGAGGAGGGGACAGATGGAAAGGACATTGGTTATGATTAAACCTGACGGAGTCCAGAGAAATCTTATAGGAAAGGTTATTAGTATTTTTGAAGAAAAGGGGCTCAGGGTGGTTGCCTTAAAAAAGGTTAAACTATCTAAGGAACAGGCAAAACAATTTTATGTCGTACACAAGGAACGTCCTTTTTTTGAAAGTTTAACTGATTATATGAGTTCTGGTCCTGTAGTGGCCATGGTTTTAGAAGGAGAACAGGCTATAAAAAAGGTACGTGAAATCATGGGAGCAACCGACCCTAAGGAAGCTCAAGAAGGTACCATAAGAAAACTTTTTGCGATAGACAAGGAAAAAAATACCGTCCACGGTTCAGACAGCCCTGAATCTGCCGCTAAGGAAATACCATTTTTCTTTAGTGAGTATGAACTTCTCAGCGCTGAATAATGACTGAAAAGGAATGGATAACTTATTTAAAAAAACATCTTTTTGAAAAACCTCCTGTTTTTAAAACCTATAATGAAGACTGTACTGTTATTCAAAAAGAGGAGCAGGAATTTTTACTTATTACAACTGATGCGCTAGTAGAAACAATCCATTTTAAATTAGATTATTACTCTTTTTTTGACTTAGGCGTTAAATTAGCTAACTCTAATTTAAGTGACATCGCTGCCTGTGGAGGGGAGCCTGAATGGGCTCTCCTTACCTTAGGAAGTCCGATCCCTGTAGATGTTAACTGGGCAGAGCCGTTTTTACAAGGACTTAATCAAAGCTTAAATAAGTTTGGTGCCCATTTGGTAGGTGGAGACACAGTTAAAAGTCCCTTCTTTTTCTTTAACCTAACTTTATTTGGTAAAACCAACTTCCCTATTTTAAGAAAAGGAGCAAAGGAAGGAGATTTGATCTTTGTCTCAAGACCCTTAGGAGGAAGTTCTGCTTTTTTAAGAATGGTTAAAACCTCTCCTTTAAAAGAAATACCTGAAAATCTCAAAAAAGCCCATCTTTACCCAGAACCAGAAATAATCTTAGGTAAAGAACTCTCTTCGAAAAATTTAGCTACCTCAGCTATAGATATCTCCGACGGTCTTTTACTTGACCTTTGGAGGATATGTGAAGAAAACTCAGTTGGGGCTGAATTATTACAAGAGGCTATACCTATAGAGCCCGGAGCTACCTTAGAAGATGCCCTTTCAGGAGGAGAAGACTATGCCCTTCTTTTTACTGTTTCTCCCTCTAACTTACACCAAATAGGTGAAATCGAAACCAAACTAAAAAGGAAGTTTTTCTGCATAGGAAAAATCTTACCTGAAAAAGATCTTTATTTAGTTAGCGAAAAAAAAGAAAGATTAAAACTAAAACCCAAAGGGTTTGACCACTTTAATTTTAAATAGCTTAATTTAAATTAATTTTAATAAAAAACCCCAGGAAATTCCTCCCGGGGTTTCTCTTCTAAAGAATTATTTCTCTACGTTAATCTTGATAACTTTTTTCTTTTCTTCAGGCTTTTTAGGTAAAATTATCTTCAAAACCCCATCTTTATAGGTAGCTTCTATCTTATCTTCTTCAACCTCACAAGGAATAGGTATAGACCTCATAAAACTTCCATAAAATCTTTCAATCCTATAGAAGTTTTCTTTTTTCTCCTCCTCTTCTCTTTTCTTTTCTCCTTTAATAACCAAAACATTCTCCATCAAGCTAATTTCCATATCCTCAGGATTTACACCTGGTACATCAACTTTTACGATAACTTTATCATCTGTTTCCGAAACATCTACAGCAGGTGCCCAACTTATACCTTCCCATCTTTCTGTTAACAATTCTTTACCAAAAAATTCTTGCCAAATACGATCCATTTCTTTTTTTAAGTCTTGTAATGGACGCCAAAGAATTAAATCTGCCATATTTATCACCTCCTTTTTATATTTTATTTTTGGAATTTCTAATTCTAAAAATAAGTATACACTTGCAAAGTTTCAAGTACCAATTTACCAAAATTTTACAAAAATTTTTAAAAGTTTTGACTATTGAAAGTGTAAACTTTGTATTTAATTTTTAAACAAATAGTAATATTTAAAAAGTGGAGGTTAAACGATGAAGCTTGACAGGTATACTTTTAAAGCTCAAGAGGCTTTACAAGAAGCCCAAAAGTTAGCCGAGTCTAAAAACAATCCTCAGTTAGAACCAGAGCACCTTTTATTAGCTTTGGTCACCCAAGAAGGTGGGATTATCCCTACCATCCTGGACAGGCTGGGGGTAAACTCCAAAATCATTGTTTCTGAGCTTGAGGAAATTTTAGATAAATTTCCCAAACTTACCCAAGGAGCCTATCAACTATATCTTTCTTTAAACCTTAAGCAGATTTTAGATAGAGCTGAAGGATTAGCCCGAGAAATGAGAGATGAGTATGTTTCAACAGAACACTTATTTTTAGCTATCATAGATAGTCCAACTAAAGCAGGAGAAATTTTAAGAAAACGTGGGGTTACCTTTAGCAACACAAAAGAGGTTATCAACAAAATAAGAAAAGGACAAAGGATTACTGACCAAAATCCAGAAGAAAAATATCAATCTTTAGAAAAATTTGGTAGAGACCTTACTGCTCTTGCCAAAGCCGGAAAACTTGACCCTGTGATAGGAAGAGACGAAGAAATAAGAAGGGTTATGCATATTTTAAGTAGAAGAACCAAAAATAACCCGGTGTTGGTCGGAGAGCCAGGTGTAGGTAAAACAGCCATCGTAGAAGGATTAGCTCAGAGGATAGTAGCTGGAGATGTTCCTGAGATTTTAAAAAACAAAAGAATTATACAACTTGATTTGGGCTCTTTGATAGCAGGAACTAAGTTTAGAGGAGAATTTGAGGAAAGACTAAAGGCGGTTTTAAGAGAGGTGCAAGCAAGTGAAGGAGAAATCATCCTTTTTATAGATGAGATACATACCTTGGTTGGAGCTGGTGCAGCCGAAGGAGCTATGGATGCTGCTAACATGTTAAAACCAGCCTTGGCAAGAGGCGAATTAAGATGTATAGGTGCTACTACCATAGATGAATACCGGAAGTACATAGAAAAAGATCCTGCCTTAGAAAGGCGTTTCCAACCTGTATATGTAGATGAACCCTCTCCAGAAGAGGCTATCGCTATTTTAAGGGGTCTAAAAGAAAAATATGAAGTGCACCACGGAGTAAAGATTACAGATAACGCTATCGTAGCAGCGGTAATGCTTTCTCACAGGTATATCACAGATAGATTTTTACCTGATAAAGCTATAGACCTTATAGATGAAGCGGCAGCTAAACTTAGGATTGAAATAGATTCTATGCCTACAGAAATAGATGAGATAGAAAGAAAAATCAAACAGTTAGAAATAGAAAAAGTGGCTTTAGAAAAAGAAACCGACCCAAAGGCCAAAGAAAGACTTACTAAGATTTTAGAACAACTTCAAGACCTTAGAAATAAGGTAGAACAGTTAAAGGAACAATGGCTTAAGGAAAAAGAAATAATTCAAAAAATTAGAAAGCTTAAAGAGAGAATAGACCAATTAAAGGTCGAGGCTCAACAAGCAGAAAGAAAGGGAGACCTAAACCGGGTAGCAGAAATTATCTATGGTATCATACCTCAGCTTCAAAAAGAACTTGAAGAGGAAAACCGTAAACTTGCTGAAATCCAAAAAGAACATAAATTCTTAAAAGAAGAAGTAGACGCAGAAGACATTGCTCAGATTATCTCTAAATGGACGGGAATTCCTGTAAGCAGGCTTTTAGAAAGTGAAAGAGAAAAACTGCTCAGGATAGAAGAAAAACTAAAAGAACGGGTGGTAGGACAAGACCATGCTATTAAGGTCATCGCAGATGCTTTAAGAAGAGCCAGAGCTGGGCTAAAAGATCCCAATAGACCTATCGGTTCTTTTATGTTTATAGGTCCTACAGGAGTAGGAAAAACTGAGCTTGCTAAAGCTTTGGCTGAGTTTATGTTTGATACCGAAGATGCTATGATTAGGATCGACATGACCGAATATATGGAAAAGCATTCGGTATCAAGGTTGATAGGTGCCCCTCCAGGATATGTAGGCTATGAAGAAGGAGGACAACTTACAGAAGCTGTAAGAAGAAGGCTCTATTCAGTAATACTTTTTGACGAAATAGAAAAAGCTCATCCTGATGTGTTTAATATCTTATTACAGGTACTTGATGACGGAAGACTTACAGATGGAAAAGGTAGAACAGTAGACTTCAGAAATACCATCATCATCATGACTTCAAACGTAGGTAGTTTTTACTTCCAAGACCTTTCCATAAGTCATACAGAAATAGAATCTAAAATACACGAACTTTTAAAGGCTACTTTTAAACCTGAATTTTTAAACAGGATTGATGAAATCATCATCTTTAATAACCTACAAAGAGAACATATCATAAAAATAGTGGACATACAGATCAAGTATCTAAACGAAAGATTAGCTGAAAAGAACATGGGTTTGGAACTCACCGAAAAAGCAAAAGAACTAATAGCTACCTATGGATACGATCCTACCTTTGGAGCAAGACCTCTCAAAAGAGCTATACAGCGTCACATAGAAAATCCTTTAGCCTTAAAGATTCTTGACGGGACCTTCGTAGAAGGGGATAAAATCATCGTAGATGTAAACGATTTCGGAGAGTTTGTATTCACCAAACAACCAGTTCATTAATAATATAAGTAACTTCCCCTACCCCTCTATATCTTTCCAACTTTAAGGATATGAGGGGTAGGGATTGAATTTTATATGAAAATTGGTAAACTTTATCATAAAAGGGAAGATAAATTTTTTAAATTTTATCTAAGGAGGGTTTACGAATGATGGAATTTAATTTTACGTTTAAAGGTCTTGATCCTTCAGAGGCTATCAAACAGTATGCTGAAAAAAAGATTAGCAAGTTTGAAAAATATTTTGAAGGACCTGTAAACGTACAGATAGTTTTTAAGAGAGAAAAATTTAGAGAAATCGTAGAAATAGTACTTAAAGGAGATGGAGAGGTATTGGTGGTAAAGGAAGAAACTTCAGATATCTATGAAGCCATAGACCTTGCTTATGAAACTTTAGAAAAACAGGTGAAAAAATTAAAGGAAAAAAGAAAAGAGTTTAGAAAAGGAAGGACTGTTGAAATCTCAGGAGAAGCCTCAGTTTCTAACTATGAAATCAAAAAAGTTGAAATTAACCATCTTTCTACCGCAGAAGCTATAAATTGGTTTAAGAAAAACCATGAAGAAGATTTTTTTGTTTTTTACAACACTGATTATGATAAAATATGTGTTCTTTATTTAAAGGATGATAAACCAGTGGTTCTTGTACCAGAATTTGCTTAAAGATGCCTAATTTAATCATCATAACTGGCACCTCAGGTTCTGGGAAAAGCACAGCTTTAAAGGCTTTTGAGGATTTAGGCTACCTTGCTATAGACAACTTTCCTACTCGACTTTTAATTTCCTTTTTAAAGGAAGTTAAGGAAAGTCTGTCTACAGACAAGGTAGCCTTAGTAATGGACCTAAGAGATAGATACTTTTTGCCTGAGTTTAAAACCGTACTTCCTCAGATACACAAGCTAGGTTATTTTTGGGAGCTCATCTTTCTTGATGCAAGAACTGACGTTATCATTTCAAGGTTTAACCTCACAAGAAGATTGCATCCTCTTTTAAGAGAAAAAGAAGTTGGTTTAGAAGAGGTTATAGAGAGGGAAAAGGAACTTTTAGCAGACATCAGAGAACTTGCTACTCTCTTTATAGACACCTCTAACTACAACGTCCATCAACTAAGAAATGAAATTTTTACAAGATATCAGACAAGAACTGACCTGAAAAATTTAGTCTTACATTTTATCTCTTTTGGATATAAATATGGAATACCTCCTGAAGCAGACTATGTCTTTGATGCAAGAATCCTTCCTAACCCTTATTTTAACCCAGAATTAAAACCTCTTAACGGAGAGAACCCTCTTATTAAACAATATTTACTAAACTACGATATAACCAAAACATTTTTAAACTTTCTAACTGAGTTTTTAAATTGGTTAATACCTGTTTATGCCAAAAGCAACAAACGATATCTTACTTTAGCCATAGGATGTACTGGTGGTAGACATCGTTCAGTTGCTCTAATCGAATTTTTAGTAGAAAATTTAAAGAAATCTTTGTTTGAAGTAGAGTTTATAGTGTCTCATAGAGATATTAAAAAAGATGTTTAAAATCGAAGTTTTGGACCAAGAAAAAGACCTTGAGTTTATAGCCCTTACTGAAAAGGAATTGTTTAAAGATGAGTCGTGGGACTATACAAGACTTTTATCTGAGTTTAAGAATTCTTTTTCTCAGATATGGGTCTTAACCAAAGAAAAGGAAAAACTCGGCTATCTTGTGTTTAGGATAATCTTAGACGAAGCAGAACTATTAAGGATTGGGATAAAAAAAGAACATCAAAACAAAGGGTTAGGAACTTATTTTTTAAAGGAATTTTTAAATCATCTTAAACAGCAAGGGGTGAAAAAAGTACATTTAGAACTAAAAATAGACAACCATCCTGCACTTAAGTTATACCAAAAAATGGGGTTTCAAAAAGTATACGTTAGACCAAATTACTATCGAAATAGCGATGCTTTAGTTATGACAAAAGACCTTTAAACAATGATAGAAAAGTTCACTTCTAAAGCCTTATTAGCTAATTTAGCCTACACTTTTGTAGAAAACGTAGAGTACGACCCTAAGTATAATGTTTTCCCAGAAATTTATGCTAAGTTTCCAGCTCTTAGGCAACAAATAGAAACACTTTTAAAAGAGGCCTTCCATCCTTATAAAAATAATTTTCTTGTTTTAGAAGAACTTAGAAGTTACTTTTTAAAGAACCTTTCGATTTTACTTAAACATCCCTACAGAAACAGGGCTTACTGGTTAATTTTTGACCTTTTATTTAAGTTTTTTGGAAAAGACCAAGAAACTAACATCAAAACCGCAGAGACTATTTTTTCTATACTTGATAAAACAGCTGACCTAATCGACCAAGAAACTTTTTACGAGCTAATCCCTGTTTTAAAAGAAATTTTAAAGGCCATAACCAACCTTCCAGAAGAATATTTTTTGAATTTTTTAGAAAATTACTATTCTTTTAAACGTTTAGTTCAAAAGTTAAGCAAACTTTCTTTTTCTCGGGAACTTGAGTTGGTTTACATAGACCTTCTCAAAAAAACTTATATTTCGACCTATACTTTTTGGGGAAAATTAGCTAAAACCTGTGAAGCTAACCTTATTCAAAACACCTCAAGTATAAGGCTTAAAGAAGACTTTTTGACCTCAAACTATTTTGAAAGTCTCATTAATTCTTTAATTGAAAAACCTGTGACTTTGTCTAATCTTTTATCTCTTCCCGATCATTTAGATTTACTTAAAAAATTAAAAGATTTTATTTCTTCTATCAATCAACTGAACCATTACAATTTTTCTGACGAGCTAAAAATCAATTTTCTTTTTGATTTAATAAAGGCCCCTATTCTCAAACTTATCCATGAAGAATTGATCAAAGAAGTAAACCGTAACTTAATCTTAATGATTAACTCTAAACCTTACCAAAACTTAGACGAATTTATCAGAAAGTTTTTTGATATCCTAAAAGAAAAGCTCAACCTTTACCCACGTACTGCTCTTGAATGTATTAAAAACATAGGGATTTGTATTTTAAACAAAAAAGAGGTTTACCTTATAGAGGTATTGATAAATGAAATCATAAAGTTTGGATTTCAACCTCCGCAGATCAAAGGTATTGGTTTAAATTGGAAGATTATCCAAAACCCACACCATCTCCTTAACATAAAAACTTGGCTTGAGATTTTTAAGGTCAATCCTGAATGGTGTAGCAGTCTTTTGGCTGCTATGATCTTAAACCTAAGACTATATGGAATTTCTATCAAAGATACAGACCTTTTCCAAAAGGAGATTACTCAGCTACTTAACGCTCCTATCAAACCAGTGTACAACCTTACCAAACAGTTTTGTAAACTACTACCTGTTTATTACAACGAAATCGGAGCAGAAGGTCTTATAAGAGACCTCTCAACAGAATTAGATGAACTTTTTAACAGACAAGATTCTTTAATCCATTTTTTAAGAAAGTTTATACACATCGAAAACTCAAGCTTAGCAGTTGAATTTATAAAAGATATTCTTAAATACTGGTTTACCCTGGAAGATAGACATATTCTCAAATATTTACCTGAAGTACTTCATAACAAGTTAAAAAATGAAGAAATTGAAATTCATATCAAAATGCAAAGTTTGTTTCAGGCTGTTTTTCAAAAAGCAAATTTAAAAAATTTTGAGGACTTTTTAAACATAGACCTTTCATCTTTGGAAAAAATCCTTAAAGAAATAGACTTTGAAGAAACATATAAAAAGAAACTTTATCTTACGGTTTCTTTGTACCATTTAGAATATCAGAAGTATTTTGGGGTGTTAAAAGACATAAATCTTTTGTTAACCCAATACGACGAAAAGGAATATCCATTTATAGCAGAACTAAAGGACCTTCTTCAAAAAGAACCTCAGGACTTATATGTGATTTTAGAAAAGATCTTAGACTGGATGTCTGAGCTTAAAGAGATTATTTTGTCTAAGCAAACCTATCCTCCTATAGAAGAAATCCTTCAAAAAAGACACGTAGCTGCTGACATTCCTTCTATGTATGGGAGGTATAAAGAGAAAAAATTTGATGCCTTAGGACTCACCTTTCGTCTGGAATATCTTGCCAATCTTTTATTTGAAAAGCTTATAGAAAAGTTTGACCTTCAGTTTATCACAAGAGCCTCTTTTTTTAAAATCCTGAAAATATTAAAGCTTTTTAAAAAGGCTTTAGAGATCGATGGAATTTTTTCTCAAAAATTTGAATCTTCGTTAAATCTTCTCGAATATTCTTTGAAAAGTTATCCCCTAACCTACAGTCAATATTTAGATATTTTTCGTGGATTATTAGACGGTGTTCAACACATAGTAAAAGTTTACTATGTAAACCCTTTCCTCAAGGTCTTTCCTTTGGTATTTCAAACTCTAAATGAAGACGAAATTTTAGAAAAGTACAAGAAATGTTTGTGTGGTTTAGAAAAAGAGCAACGTTATTTTTGTATAAGTGAGGTGGTAATAAAAGACCTTATAGGAGAGGCTTTTAGTCTAACCCATCTAGACCGTTTTCTTAAAAAAATCTACGATATCCTTTCTTCTTATTTAGAAAAGATAGCTAAAGAGGACCTGAATTTATTAATGAGCTACGACCCAAGAAGAATTCTCTCTTCTCTACATAAACCTAATAATTTAGTAACAGATTTGATTTACCTCGGTAACAAAGGATACATTCTTACGATATTAGCTCAAGAACAAAAGATAAAAAACAAAATCCCACCAGGTTTTATTTTAACTACAGAAGTGTTTAGATGTTACCCTCTTATAAAAAAATATCCTGAATTATGGCTTGATTATACTGAAAAAATTGAACAAAATATCAAGATGTTAGAAGATATTTCTCAGAAAGTTTTTGGAGGTAAAGAAAATCCTCTGGTAGTAAGTATAAGAAGTGGAGCGGCCCTCTCTATGCCTGGGATGATGAATTCTATCCTGAACGTAGGTTTAAATCTTGAGACAGTAGAGGGGTTGGCAAGGGCTTCTGGGAATACTTGGTTTGCTTGGGATACCTATCGCAGGTTTATTCAAAGCTGGGCTATGGCCTTTGGTGTCCCTCGAGATTTTTTTAACCATCTTATGCGAGAGCATAAACGAAAATACAAAGTAAAGAAAAAAAGAGAGTTTAGCGGTGAACAAATGCAAGAACTTGCGCTGCTCTACAGGAAAAGTATTCAAGAATTGGGAATTCCAGTCATCGATGATCCTTGGGAACAGCTTTTTAAAGGGATTGAATTAATTTTAACCTCTTGGTTTAATGAAAAAGCTAAGTCTTATAGAGAAATAATGCAGCTTTCTGATGAGTGGGGAACGGCTGTAATCATCCAACAGATGGTTTTTGGAAACATAGGAGATCACACAGGTACAGGGGTAACACTTACTACCTCCCCTGTAGGCAAGTTTCCAAGAATTATTCTCTGGGGAGATTATACCTCCTATAATCAAGGAGAAGACATCGTATCAGGTTTGGTCAACGCCTACCCAATTTCTATAGAACAAAAGAAAATAGAAGAACGAGAAGGACCTTGTTTACAAGAAGCCTTTCCAGATGTATATAAAGCTTTACTTGATTTAGCCTATTATCTAGTCTATGAAAAAGGATGGGGACATCAAGAAATCGAGTTTACTTTTGAAGGAAATGACCCAGATTCTCTTTATATTTTACAAGTAAGAGATATAATTCTTAGAGAAGAAAGGGATATTCCTTTCTTCTCTAAAGAATTGCTAAAAAATTTAGAGTATATCGGGAAAGGAATAGGAGTTACAGGAGGTTTAATCTCAGGAAGGATAGTGTTTGGTTGGGAAGATATCATAACCATGGATACAGGAGATCCTTTGGTGTTAGTAAGATATGATACCGTACCGGACAACATTAAAGAAATTCATAAAGTAGATGGAATCCTTACGGCAAGAGGAGGGCAAACCTCTCATGCTGCTATCGTAGCCTCAAGATTAGGTAAAATCTGTGTAGTTGGTTGTGAGAATTTAAGCATAGATGAAATAAAGAAAGAAGCAAAAATTAATGGCCACAAACTTAGATTAGGAGAATGGATCACGTTAAACGGGATAACAGGTCAAGTTTTTAAAGGAAAGATTGACCTTTTAACCAAAGCCTCTAAATATAATCTATAAAAGGAGGGTACCATGAAATTAGGAATAAATGGATTAGGAAGAATTGGAAAACTTACTTTGTGGCATCACATAGCAAGAAAATATTTTGACGAAATTGTAGTCAACGTAGGTAGGGAAGTGGGAACTTCTTTCGCTGATATAGCAAGCTACATAGAGAAAGACAGCACCTATGGATGGCTCCCTGTTTATCTTTATGGGCACAAAGGTAAAAGAGTGATTGAAAATTTGGACGAAAAAGAAGGAACGATGTATATAGATGGTATTAAGGTAAAAGTCTTGAGAACTAGTAGGAATCCGAAAAACATAAACTGGAGAGAAGAAGGGGTAAAACTGGTGGTTGATTGTACTGGAAAGTTTAGAGACCCAAATACAGACCCGGAGGATTCTAAAGGTTCAATCAGGGGACATTTTTTAGGAGGAGCCGAAAAAGTAATTCTTTCAGCACCTTTTAAAATTAAAGATAAAGAAAAAGGTATTCCAGAAGACGCAATCACTATAGTTTATGGAATAAACGAAGAGGTTTATCAACCTAACAAACATAACCTTATTTCAGCTGCTTCCTGCACCACTACTTGTTTAGCTTATATGATTAAACCTCTTTTGGACTATTTTGGGGTAGATAGAATACTTTCTGCCTCGATGGTGACAGTTCATGCTGCTACAAGTTCTCAGGTAGTACTTGACCGTTTACCTAAGGAAGGGGCAAAAGATCTAAGAAGGATGAGAAGTATCTTTAATAATATCATCCTTACCACTACAGGGGCTGCAGAAGCTCTTAGTTTAGTCATACCTGAAATGAAAAAAGTAGGTTTTATGGCAGAAAGTGTAAGAGTTCCGTTAAACACCGGAAGCTTGATCATCCTGACGGTTAACATCCAAGATGAAAGCATAGAAAATCACATAGATAGAGAACTTATCAACAACATTTATAAAGAAGCAGCCAATACTAAATACAAAGACTTTTTGATTTTCACCACAGAACAAAACGTCTCTTCTGACATCATAGGATATCCTAAAGCAGCCGCAATAATTGAAGGAAGTGAAACCCATACCAGAACTGCAACTGCCAAGGTAGACATCTGTAAAGCCCTTCCGGAAGGAAATAGCATGACATGCACTCATGTAGAGATACCCATTACCCAAGTGGTGATTTACGGTTGGTATGATAACGAGCTCGGTTCTTACACCAACATGTTAGGAGAACTCACAGTTTACATAGCTGAAAAAATGATTTAAGTATGGTTAGGCAACTATGATTAGAAGAAAAGGTAGAGAAATAGCCTTACAGATTTTATACCAGAAAGAACTTTCTAATGTGTCTATAGATGAAGTTATCACTCTTTATAAAAAGTTTCTTAATATAAACAGTCCTGAAGCTTTAAAGTTTGGAGAAGAACTAGTAAGAGGTATCTATGAAAACTTAGAGTTTATAGATTCTATCATAAGAAAATATACCCCTTCTTGGCCTTTAGAAAGGATAAATGTTACAGACAAAAATATATTGAGAATAGCGGTATATGAAATGTTTTTTAGACCTGATATCCCTGAAGTGGTTTCTATCAATGAAGCGATAGAAATAGCTAAGATTTATGGTACTGATGATTCGCCAAGTTTTATAAACGGGGTCTTAGACAGTATTTATAAAAAGGAAATAAAGGCGCATAAAAATGAAAAAACCTAAGATAATAACCATAGACGGACCTGCAGCCTCTGGGAAAACCACCATAGCTAAGCTTTTGGCTAAATCCCTTGGATATTGTTTGTTAGAATCAGGGGCTTTTTATAGGTTGGTTACCTACCTTCTTTTAAAACACAATCTTTACGAAAAATTTATCCAAAAAAACTTAAACCTTATAGAAACATTAAGCAAGCTTTTTTCTTCGGTGAAGATAAACCTTACGGCTGAGGCAACACAAATTTTTTACGAAGGAAGGGAAATAAAATCTGAACTCAGAGAAATCCAAGTAGAGGAAAGAGTTTCTGTAGTAGCTTCTATACCAGAAGTAAGAGAATTTATCAACGATTTTTTAAGAAAGTTGGTGGACAACCGTTTAGTAGTAGCAGAAGGGCGTGATATGGGAAGTGTGGTTTTTAAAGATGCTGAGGTTAAAGTTTTTCTTACAGCTGATGAAAGGATTAGGGCTGAAAGAAGATTTCAAGAGAAAACCGAAAAAGAAAGTCTACCTTATACCCAAGTGATGGATAGTTTAAAAAAAAGAGACCAGCTTGACAGCACAAGAAAGGTAGCGCCTTTAACTGTTCCTGAAGGAGCTTTAATTTTAGACACCTCTCACTTAACACCTGAGGAGGTATTAACCAAAATTTTAAATTACTTAGAAAAAATATGAAAAAAAATTTTTTGAGTATAGAGGAGTTTATAAAAAAAGAAAAGGAAAAAGCTCGTAAACTTAGACAAACAAGATGGTGGAGAAGACAGTTAGAAAGAGGTATATGTTATTATTGCGGAAGAAGAGTAGGCGCTAAAAATCTTACGATGGACCATAAAATTCCTCTTTCAAGAGGGGGAACTTCGGACAGAGTCAATATAGTTCCTTGTTGTAAGGATTGTAACAATAAAAAAAAGTATCTTTTACCTTGGGAATGGGACGAGTACATAAAAAGTCTCAAATCTAAAAAGGTAGACGGAGAATGATATGTGCGGAATAATAGGGTATATAGGAAATAGACCGATCATTCCTGTTTTGTTAGAAGGTTTAAGAAGGCTTGAATACAGAGGTTATGATTCAGCAGGGATAGTGTTTTTAGAAGACGAAGAAATAAAAATAGTTAAGACTAAAGGAAAAATCTTAAACTTAGAAGAAAAACTCTTTAATGATTTCCCTAAGAAAGCTAAAGCCCCTGGGTTAGGACATACCAGATGGGCTACCCATGGAGAACCTTCTGACGAAAACGCTCATCCTCATTTTGACTGTCATAAATCTTTAGCCTTGGTGCACAACGGCATCATAGAAAATTATTATGAGTTAAAGACTAAACTTATAGCTAAAGGTCATAAGTTTTACTCAGCAACTGATACTGAAGTGATCGTGCACTTAATAGAAGATTTCTTAAACCAAGGAATACCACTTAAAGAGGCGTTTTTTAAGGCTCTAAAAGAACTAAAAGGTGCCTATGCTGTGGCCTTGATTCATAAAGAAAATCCTGATTTTATTTTGATTGGAAGAAACCAAAGTCCTGTAGTAATAGGTTTAGGAAAACAGGAAAATTTTGTAGCCTCTGACATCCCTGCTCTTTTACCTTTTACTAAAGAAGTTTTGTTTTTAAACGATGGGGAAGTAGCTATACTTAGGAAAGATCAAGTAGAAATCTATGATTTATCAGGCAATCCTGTTGCAAGAGCCCCATATCATGTGACCTGGGATATAGCCTCAGCTGAAAAGGGTGGTTTTGACCACTTTATGCTAAAAGAAATCTATGAGCAACCTGAAGCCATAAAAAACACGATGTTAGGAAGGATTGATTTGGATAAAAACCAGATTGATTTTTCTCAGGAAGGATTAGACCAAAAATTTTTAGAAGGAATACAAAGGTTTTATATCGTTGCTTGTGGTACCTCTTATCATGCTGGATTGGTAGCAAAATATCTCATAGAAAGGGAGTTAGGCCTTCCTGTAGAGGTAGATATTGCCTCTGAATTTAGATATAGAAACCCTATTTTAGACGAAAAAACCCTTTTTATAGGAATTTCCCAATCAGGAGAAACAGCTGATACCCTTGCCAGCTTACGTTTAGCTAAAGAGAAAGGTGCTAAAACCCTTTCTATCTGTAATGTGGTAGGAAGTACCATAGCCAGAGAAACTGAGGTTGTATTATATACTAAAGCTGGGCCTGAAATAAGTGTGGCTTCTACTAAGGCTTTTTCTACTCAGGTTTTAACCTTTGTCCTCTTTACCTTTTATCTAAAACAGCTATTATTTGGAGAAAATGAAAAAAAACAAAAAATCGAGGCTTTAATAAAACTACCCTCCCAATTAAAAATTTTTATCGAAAAGGTCCATTCTAAAGTTAAAACTTTGGCTCAAAAGTGGTATCAAGCACAAAATGCACTTTATTTAGGAAGAAACATCCTTTATCCTATAGCCTTAGAAGGTGCCTTAAAACTTAAAGAAATTTCTTACATCCATGCAGAGGGTTATGCAGCAGGGGAGATGAAACATGGACCTATAGCCCTGATAGAAGAAAAGGTACCTACTGTAATCCTTGCAGCCAAAGAAACAGGCATTGTTTACGAAAAAACTTTGTCTAACGCTGAAGAGGTAAGGTCACGTAGAGGGCCTATTATCTCATTGGTAACCGAAGGGGCCAAAGAATTCCAAAAAATTTCTGACGAATACATAGAAGTTCCCTTGACTTTTTATGAATTTTTACCTATTTTTTATGTAGTTCCTCTTCAACTTTTAGCCTATGAAATAGCTACTTTAAGAGGTTGTGACGTAGATAAACCAAGAAATTTAGCCAAAAGCGTAACAGTTGAGTAAAAAGATAGGAGTAGGCTTATGGAATGTAAAAGGGATAAAAACCTTAAAAATTGTAATTGCTCTTATGATCCCTGTCCTAAAAAAGGGATTTGTTGTGAATGTTTGCATTACCATAGAAAGATGAGACAATTACCAGCTTGTTTTTTTCCCCCTGAGTATGAAAAAACCTATGATAGAAGTTTTGAACTTTTTGCTAAATTAGTTTCTGAAGGGAAGGTATAGGACATGGAAAGCAAAGTGTTGGCAGAAATAATCTTAAAGTTACTTGAAGATAAAAAAGCAGAAAACATAGTGCTTATTGATGTAAAGGATAAAGTAGACTATGCTGACTATTTTATCATATGTAGTACCCATTCAACCAAACATACCCAGGGGCTTTCAGACTATATTTTGTTTGAATTAGAAAAAATAGGTATCAAACCTTTAGGTATAGAAGGAGCTGAACTGGGACAATGGATAATTCTTGACTTTGATTCTGTTATAGTCCATCTTTTCTATGAACCTATACGTCAAGTTTATGCGTTAGAGGATCTTTGGATGGATTTTCCTCTTCCAAGGAAACAGGCTCAAGAACCTTATCTGTTAGATACTCAAGAGGAGTTTTAAACAGTATTTCTTCTATTTTGGTTAGAAGTAGGTCTAGGTTATCTCCTCTTTTGGCTGAGACAGGGATAGCTTTATATCTATGAGAAAGTGCTTTTATTAGTTGAAACTCTGAAGGAGGTAAAAGGTCAATTTTGTTAAAAACCATCAACAAAGGATAATGTAAAAGTTCCATCTCTTCTAAAATTTGATTTACGGTTTCTATTTGGCTTTCAAAATCCGGATTACTTATGTCTACGATGTGAAGTAATAAATCTGCTGAGTATAATTCTTCAAGGGTGGCTCTAAAGGCTTTTTTTAGGTCTTCTGGTAGGTTTCTTATAAAACCTACGGTGTCTGTGATAAGAAATACTTGATTGTTTGGAGTTCTTATAGCTTTGGTTACAGGATCAAGGGTAGCAAAAAGTTTATCTTCTGCCAGATATTGACTCTTAGCCAAAGTATTAAACAAGGTAGTTTTACCTGCATTGGTATAACCTATCAACGCAACGGTCTTAAAAGCTAATTTTTTCCTGCGTTTTCTTTTTATATCTCTTTCTTGAGAAATCTTTTCTAACTCCCTTTCTAACTTAGCAATACGGTCCTTTATCCTTCTTTTATCTATTTCTAACTTAGTCTCTCCCGGACCTCTACCTCCTATACCTCCAGTAAGTCTGGAAAAAGCATCGTCCTTAGCCCTAAGTCTTGGAAGAGTATATTTTAGCTGAGCTATCTCTACCTGAATTTTTCCTTCTTTAGACTTTGCTCGTTGAGCAAAGATATCTAAAATAAGTTGGGTTCGGTCTATAACCCTTAAATCAGTACTTTCAGTAATGGCTCTTACTTGAGAGGGAGTAAGCTCTCGGTCGAAAATCAAAAGATTGGCACGGTTTCTCAAGGCAAGAACCATCACCTCAAGAAGTTTTCCTTTACCTATTACATACCTTGGGTCTGGACTTGGCTTTTTCTGAACTATTTCTCCTACTACCGTTACTCCTGCAGTACGGGCTAACTCTCTTAATTCAAATATCCTTTCTTCTAAATAAGGATCGTTAGGTTCTCTTAAAAAAATAAGAATAGCCCTATCCTTTTGTTCCTCTACCTCTTTAAGTGGTTTTACCCGTTCGAGCTCATCTTCTAAATTTTTTATAAGCTCTAAAAAATTTTCTTTTAACTCCCAAACATAACAGGGTCTTAAAAAATAAAAAAATTGGTTTTCTTTGTCTGAAAGAGAACCTCCTGCAAAAAACTCTGGATCAGGGATAATATGAGCTATATGAATTTTACCTGGTTCTCCGTTCGGATGAACTTCTAAAGCACCTACTAAATCGAGTCTTAAAAGAGCTAGGTCTATCAAATCATCTTGATCAAGCTCAGAATGGGTAATTTTAGAGGTTAAAAGATGGGTATGAATAAAGCGCAAACCCTTTAACCTTGCGATGTGATCACGATATCCTCTTAATTCTGGGAGTTCAATACGATTAAATGTACCCACTACCACATAATCTATCTCACCCTTTCGATTAATAAGAAGTCCTACCTGACGGTTTAGGTCTGCTGAAACCTTAGCCAGTTCTCTTGCTAATTCATGAGAAATAATAGACGCAGGAGGGACTCTCCTTCTATAGAACCTTTCCAAATTTTTTAATTCACTTGGCTTTAAACCTACGGTATGTCCGAATACGTTATATCCCATACCTCCTCTTTATATTTCTCCATTTTGTTTAAAATTTTAATACACATTTAGCGTGTTTAAAGTCTATAGCATTAAAATAAAAAAAATTATCTATCTCAATTGACCAAAAATCATTATAGCCTTTATTAAATTTTTTTTACATTTTGGAAATCAAGAAGGTTTTTAGTATAGATTTTAAGTATATAAATTTCTATAATTAATAAAATCTCTGTTCTTATCTTGATACTATCATAAAGTTGGTTTAAAATATTTTTAAAGTAACGTATAAAAAGTTTGAGTAAAAATTAGATGATAGTAGTTACAGTAAAATGTTTTAAATGTAGACGTACCTTTGACAAGGTTTTCCCTGATAGTGAGCTTTCTTTTATGTCAAAAACCATAACCTGTCCTTTTTGTCGGTCTATCAACACGCAAAAAGTAATGGTTAGGCAAGTACCTGACGAAAAAGAGGCTAAATGCGATTTTATCATCGAATGTCTTAAAAAAGGCTGATAGGTCTTTTTATCCTGCTTTGAAAGCAGGACGAAAAATTTGTCAGCCTACTTTCTTTTAATTTTATAAAATTAAATTATAATCTTTTTTTATGTTATACTTAATTATTGCTTTTTTGACATCCTTTTTTACTTGTTTTTTTCTCATTAAGAAGGCTAACGAAGCTTTTATAGACGATCAAGTAGGGGTCCAAAAGTTTCATCAGTGGAATGCTGTAAGGGTTGGTGGTTTACCTATAATTTTTTCCTTAATAGCTGTCAGTATAGCCTTTACTTTAACTCAAAAAGACTTTGCAAAATTACATATTCTTTTGGTTGTATCTTCTATTCCTGTTTTTTTAGGAGGATTTATTGAGGACTTAACCAAAAAGGTTGGTCCTAAGATTAGACTTTTTTGTGGTATGTTTTCTGGATTCCTGGTTTATCTTTTTTTAGGAGAGACCCTTATCCGGGTTGACCTTCCGGGATTTGACTATTTACTTGCAAATTATCTCCTTTTTTCCGTCCTTTTCACCGCTTTTGCCCTTGCAGGGGTTGCCAATGCCATAAACATCATCGATGGGTTTAACGGTCTTGCAAGCGGAGTTTCTATTATGGTTTTCCTATCTTATGCTTATGTATCCTTCTTAGTAGGAGATATGTTTCTTGTCTATACAAGCTTAACCATAGCCTCTGCCATCTTTGGTTTTTTCTTCTGGAATTTTCCTTTTGGGTATATCTTTTTAGGTGACGGAGGAGCATACCTTTTAGGTTTTTTGGCAGGACTTATAGGGGTCCTACTTGTTGAAAGACACCAAGAAGTTTCAGCCTGGTTTCCTCTTCTTCTGCTTTTATATCCTATCTATGAAACGATCTTTTCGATAACACGAAAAAAATTTATACGCAATTCATCTCCTTTTGAGCCAGATGCAGTACATCTTCACATGTTAATTCATAGAAGAGTAATAAAATTAACTCTTGGTAATAAAATTCCCAACTTTTTATTAAATTCTCTCACTTCACCGTATTTATGGTTTATGCAACTTCTTTGCATGATTCCTGCAGTACTTTTCTGGGACAAAACTTACATTTTGATGATTTTTAGCTTAGCTTTTGTTGTTTTTTATACCTGGCTTTACTTTAGAATAGTGAATTTTAGAACCCCTAAAATAATGATGCATTTATTAAAAAAATTTAACGAAAATCCATAACTCTTATTTGATAAAAATATCCAATTCTTCCTTTGCTCATAACCAACCATCTCGTTATTTTAGCAAACTTTACCTTCGCTTTTAGAGAATTTTCACTTTTTCAATAAGCTCAAGATACTTGCTTACAACAAGCTTTATATCGTATTTCTCTAAGACAAAATTTCTTCCTTTAGCCCCCATAGCCTTTCTTTGGTATGGTGATAGTTCAACCATCCTTTTCATAGCTTCGTAAAGGCTTTCCCAGCTCTTTGGCTCAACCAAAAAGCCATTCACCCCATCCACGCACACATCCCTGCATCCTACGCTATCTGTGGTAATGATAGGCCTTTCCATGGCCATAGCCTCAAGTAAGACCCTTGGTATCCCCTCTCGGTAATAAGAAGGCAACACCACACAATCAGCCATGCAGTGGTATGGTCTTACATCTTCCTGAAACCCAAACCATTCTATCAGACCCATTCTTTCCCACTCTTCTATTTCTTGCTTTTTCACAGAAGCAGGATTTCCCTCGTCCACATCCCCCACAACGGCAAGCCTCACCCCAGGAAATTCCTTCTTCAACTCCTCAAAAGCACGAACGAGTTCGTATACACCCTTATCCTTCAAAAGCCTTCCTACAAACAAAAAAGTAAAATCTTCAGATGTTTTTTCTTCACAATGTTTAGGCGAGAAAAACTCTGTGTCAACGCCTTCACTTTCTATTAAAACCGCTTTGTTTTTTGCGAGCCTTTTCAGAAGGTCTATATCTTCTCTGTTTAAAAAAACAACAAAAGTGTTAAAGAAAAAGGCAATTTTATAAAGGTTTTTCACAATATCTGTTAACCAAGTTTTCTCAATGAAAGCATATCCAAGCCCAGTAACAACGCTTATGGAGGGAATTCCAAGCAAGCCAGCACAGATGGAACTGTAGATATTTGGTTTTATAGTAAAATTTACCACAAGGTCTGGCTTTGTCTTTTTATAAATTCTTAGATACTCAAGCGTGAGTTTTAGGTCCTTTATAGGATTTTTCCCCTTTCTATCAAGATTTTTTATAGAAAAAAACTCAAACTCCTGCCTAAGCCTATGAGAATACTTATCTTCTGGTGCAACCGCAAAGACAGTGTGTCCCATCTCCTTTAGCCTTCTCATCAAAGGAAGTCTAAAATTATATAGACTAAAAGCTGTGTTAGAAGAAAACACTATCTTTGCCATGTCTTTTCCTTAATAGCTCAAAGAAAGTAGCATAGCCTATTGCAGAAAGCAACATAATATATCCATATCTTTTTCTCACAATAGGACCAACATTAGGCTCTACTACTACATGAAGCCAAATAAAACCTAAGCACATCAAAAGAACAAGCCAAAACCAAGGCTTTCCTCTATTAATCCATAGAGCTATCGGAAAGATTATCCAGGCAATATACAGATAAATAGCCTCAAAAGGAGTTATATATCTTGCTATTGTACCCCCTGTTGTGGAGCCTTGAGTAAACCAAAACTTAGGGAAAGGGGAGAAAAAGCCAACAAACAAAGCCCTTGGAGTATATTTCAAAAAGTCTTCCACACTTCTAAACTTTATATCCTCATCTATAGCACCAGGCATCCCGCTCAAATGTTTAGCCCAAATCTCATTTCTCCAAACTGCAAGACGATAAAATTGATTTTCTATTTTATCTGGTAGGTAAGGATTCCAATACCATTGTGCCTGTGTTTGTGTTTGTGTTTGTGTTTGTGAAGGTTGCAGAGCCTCATAAACTAAGAACACCCAGGAGAAATAATCAGTGCCTTACCATAATTTAAAACCTTTTCTTTTTTGAGCCTCAATAAGTTGAACAATGCTAACCCCAGTGCGGTTAGCACAAAAAGAGCGTAAAAATATTGAGTTATTTTTATAGCATACTGCCGTCCTACAGTAAAAAATAGCAGGGCTCCCAAACTGCCTGCCATTAGAGAAACTAAGTTTAACCTCCAGTTTTTTGAAAAAGCTAAAGCAATACTCAAGAAAGTAAGATACATGCCAAGTATATAAAGACCATCTTTGTGTATTTGGGATACCCATGTAAGGGAGGTGGGAAAAACCACGAAAGGAATTGAAAAAATCAAAGCCAATTTTTGTGATATTCCCAAGAGCCTTAAAATCAAAAACAACACAATGCCTGCGGTGGCATGCAAAAAGGCGTTATAAAATAGCAAAACCCAGGATTTGTGTATGCCAGTAAGGGCGTAGAAAAATCCCGCAATCCCAGACATTGCTTGACCGCTCACTGGATGCTTTAAGCTCCATTCACTCCAGCCTTCTTCTTCCACTTTTTTAGCTATTTCCAAGCCTTCCGTGTGAAACTGTATCCAGTCCCCACCAACCATTAGACCATCTTTCCAATGAGCAGAAGGAAACATAACGGGAAGAATCAAAAATTGCACTAAAAAACCAACTGTTATTGCATAAACGTAGAAAGCTATCCACAGAAGAACTAAAAGTTTAAGGTTTTTATTCCATTCTAAAAGCCCCTTCATTCCAAAACTTCCATCCACTCTTGAATAATCCTTTCAATTCTAAAATCATTGGCTCTTTGCATAGCCTTTTCTGAATAGTGTTTCCTCAAGCTTTCATCTGTCAAAAAC
>NZ_JASUTP010000038.1:0-10226 GCF_030445475.1 Thermodesulfobacterium sp.
CCTTGGGCTAAAGGCCAACAGCCTTTAGCCGACAGACCACTGGTGCCGAAAGGCACTGGGAAGGTGCGGCAAGTAGGTTGATCCGGAAGCCGGAAGACCGCCTCAACCCTAAAAAAAACCCGAGGGGGTGAAGTCATGGAGAAAAAGTTTCTTTGTAACCTTAGCTTGTCTTTAATCTTAGGACTTGCAGCCTCTACTGGTTTTTGTGCAGAAAACAGTCAAGCAGTCCCAGAGGTAGTGGTATCAGCAGACAGGATCGAGGAGCCACTAAAAGAAACTACAGCCAAAGTGACGGTTATCACTAAAGAAGAATTAGAAAAGAAAAACTTTATGTTTGTTGGTGATGTCTTACGAAGTCTTCCTCAAATATACCTAACAGCATACGGAGGACCTGGACAGACAGCAGGGGCTCTTCTTTCAAGAGGAACAAAATCAGCCCATACCTTAGTTTTGATAGATGGCTTTAAGGTAAACGACCCATCTTCAGGGATGTTTGATTTTGGTAGTTTATCTGTTGATGACATAGAAAGGATCGAAATCATAGAAGGCCCTCAAAGCACTCTTTATGGGTCTGAAGCTGTAGGTGGGGTGATAAACATCATAACCAAGAAGGGAAAGGGAAAACCTAAGGCAGGACTCTTAGTTGCAGGAGGGTCTTATGGAACCTCTAAAACCTCTTTTGAACTCTCAGGAGAAGCTAAAATTATCGATTTCAGAATAAATGCCTTACATTATTATACCGAAGGTTTTTCTGCTAAGAATGAAAAAGAAAATGAAAAGGACAGCTTTAAGAACACTTCCTTTTCTTCTAAAATAGGATTTAATCTTCATCCCAAAGTAAGACTTGAATTTTTAGGAAGTTATAACTACGGAAGAGTGGAATACGATGATTATAATGATAAAGAAGCTGTTAAAAAATCTCACAGCTATTTGGTAGGAGCAAAGCTTGATCTGTCTTTCTTGGATAACTATAAGCAAACCTTTTCGTTTTATAAAAATAACTATCAGAGAAAAGACTATACACCTAAGGGCTGGTTTACTTATACTCGGTATAATCCTTCTACAGAGGGTTTTTCCTGGGAAAATCTTTTGAACTTAAACAAAGCTTATTCTATTGTCTTTGGTTTAGACTTTAAGAGAGAAAAAGTAGAAATGTATTCGGAGGGTAGTTTTTCTAATGATTTTTACGATAAAAAAAGAGAACATTTAGGGGTATTTTTAAATAACAAAGTTTCTCTCTTAAATGATACGCTGATTTTAAACGCAGGATTAAGGCATGATGATTACAAAAACTTTGGTGAGAAAACTACCTACAGGATAGGTTTTAGGTACTTAATCCCAAAGGTAAACTTGGTTTTAAAGGGAAATTACGGTACTGCCTTTAGAGTGCCAACTTTTGATGATCTTTTTTATCCTGGTTATAATAATCCTAATCTTAAACCAGAAGAGTCTAAGGGATGGGACCTTTACCTGGAAAAAGATCTTTTACAAGAAAGGTTGGTTTTGGGAGCAGGTATGTTTTATCAAAAGTATAAAGACCTAATACAGTTTAATTTTAACACTTGGAAACCCCAAAATGTTGGTAAGGCTGTGATTAAAGGGGCTGAGGCTAATCTGAGTTTTAAACTTACTCAAAACCTGAGGTTAAAGGCTAATTATACTTACTTAGACCCAGAAGATAGAGACAAAGATAAGTATCTTATTTATAGACCTTTCCACAAGGTAGGAGCTACCTTAGAATATTCCCTGAAAAAACTTGCTTTTTTAGCTGACTACACATATACAGGCCAGAGATTTGCTAACGTTGATAACTCCCAAAGGCTAAAACCCTACTCTTTGGTAAACCTTTCTGCCAACTACTATGTATCCTCAAATTTAAAAGTTTATCTTAAAATAGATAACCTGTTAAACGCTAACTACGAAGAGACAAAAGGTTATAACACCCCTGACAGGTCTTTTTATGCAGGAATAAGTTTTAGCTATTAAGTTATAAGTTTTAAGGGCAACCAACTGGTTGGTTGCCCTTTCTGTGGTTTGTGATAAAAATTAAAATTAATTGGCTTTTAAAACAAGTTTTAAAAAACTTGGATAAATGATGGAAAAACCTAAGGGAATACTTTATGTAGTTGGAGTGCCGATAGGGAACCTTGGAGACATTACCCTTAGGGCTTTAGAGGTATTAAAAAATACAGAAATCATCGTTTCTGAAGATACAAGGTCTATAAGAAAACTTCTTACCCATTATGGATGTGGACCTAAAAAACTCATAAGTCTTTATAAGGACGTAGAGGTTGAAAGAACCCATAAGGTGTTAAAGCTTTTAGAAGAAGGGAAAGAAGTTGTCCTTACCAGTGAAGCAGGTTGTCCTTTGATTTCAGACCCAGGGGCTTATTTGGTTAGAGAAGCCCATAGAAGGGGGATTAAGATAGTTCCTGTGCCTGGTGTTTCTGCCCTTACCTGTGCCCTTAGTGCCTCAGGGGTTGACCTGAGTTCTGGTTTCATCTTTTTAGGATTTTTACCCAGAAAAAAGACAGAGCAAAAAAAAGTTTTGGAAAACTTGCCAGAAAATTTTCCTCTCATCATCTTTGAAAGCCCGCACAGGATGGAGAAAACCGCTAAAAATCTACTTGAAATCCTTGGAAATCGTGAATGTTTTTTAGCAAGAGAACTAACCAAATTTCATGAAGAGCTTACCTGGACAGATCTGCAAACCTTAGCTAACAGAGAGAAGTTTTTAGGTGAAATCACCCTTATAATTCTACCTCAACCTAAAACAGAAGAAAAACCGTTAGTTAAGAAAAAGCTTGCTGGTATAAAAAAAAGGATAAAGGAACTTAAAAAAGAAGGGCTAAAACCTAAGGAAATGGCTAAAATAATCGCTGAAGAATATAACATACCTGTAAAAGAGGTTTATCAGCTTATTGCCGAGGGTTGATTACCCTTTCAGGATGGGCTTGTAAAAAGGCTTCCACCTCTTTAAAAAACTCATCAAGTAAGGTTTTTTCAGGCACTTTTTTAACGATTTTACCTTCTCTAAAAATCACCCCTACCCCTTTACCTCCGGCAATACCTACATCAGCCATCTTAGCCTCACCTGGACCGTTAACCACACAACCCATCACAGCAAGCTTTATATCTGCCTTAACCTTTTTAGCCCAAGTTTCTACCTTTTGGTAAAGCGAAGAGAGGTCTATCTCACACCTTCCACAGGTAGGACAGGCGATTATTTCAGGATGAAGGGCCCTAAGCCCTAAGTTTCTAAGTATTTCGTAAGCCACGTAAACCTCTTCCGTAGGGTCGCCTGTTAAGGAAACCCTCAAGGTATCTCCGATACCTCTTAGCAAAAGGTAAGAGATGGCCATCGTGTTTTTTATGGTCCCTGGAATAAGGCCCCCTGCCTCTGTAACCCCTACATGCAAAGGAAAATCAGATTTTTTTGAAAAAGCAAGGTAAGCTTTGACTGTTTCCCACCAGTTAGAGGACTTAAGCGACACCTTAAGGTTGTAATAGTCTATTTTTTCTACCACGTATTCTACCCATCTTAAGGCACTTTCTACCATCGCACGATAAGAAGGTGTTTTGTATTTTTTTAAAATCTCTGGCTCAAGAGAACCGGCGTTGATCCCTATCCTTACACAACAGTTATAATCTTTACAAACCTTAAGTAACCTTTCTAAGTTAGCCTTGTTTTTAAAAGTCCCTGGGTTTATCCTTATACCTGCACATCCTGCCTTGACAGCCTTTTCCCCTAAAGAGGTAGCAAAATGAAGGTCAGCGATCACAGGAATAGGACTTTCTTTCACCACATCTTTTAAGGCATTAACGGCTTTTTCATCAGGGATAGCTACCCTTACGATTTCGCAACCTGCTTCAACGAGTTTCTGGATTTGAGAAAGTGTGGCAGAAAGGTCTGTGGTAGAGGTATTGGTCATACTTTGAACCCTTATAGGGCTATCTCCACCTACAGAAACGTTCCCTACCCAGACTTTACGTGTGGGTCTTCTTTTGATCTTGGGATACATGTTAAAAGGGTTTGACCTTTTTAACTGCTGGGCTTTCCTTCCTTCTTTTTATCAGGTTTTCTCCAAAAAGAACTGTCTTAAGCCACTTAAACCCAAATTGAAGGAGTTTTAGGTCATCTTCCTTGATTTCTTCTAAGGTTTTCTCATCCACCTCAAACATATCTAAAAACTTACTTTCAAAAACAAAACTTCTAAACCGCTCTGGGTTGGTGCTTACCATAAAAAATAACTGAATACTTTTTTCTGGGACAGAAATAGGCCCAAGAGATTCTTTTTTCATGATGATTTCTGCCCATTCTACGATAGGTTTTTCAAGCTCAGGAATGCCCTGAGATTCTCTGTATTCATCCACAGTCATCTCTTCCCCAGAGTCAAGGCCTTGACAAAAACCTTCTTTCACCAGGTAATAGATTTCTTCGTTTCTTCTTTCGTCTTTGTTGCGGAAAAGCCCAAAACCTAAGGGATAATAGCGACAAGCAAGAGGCCTTACCTCATAGATGTTGCATCCCCCGTCTCCTAAAAAAGGACAGGTTTTTTCTTCGTTTTCACTCATCTTTAGCCTTGCGATAGGAAGCCCAGATTTAGGAAGGATAAAGGGCTCTGTATATTGAAGTAAAAATTCATCTGTGGTAAGCCCAAGTTTATCTCTAATCCTTATAATATCATAGGGGGTAAGTGGTAAAAAAAGGTCAGAACAACAGAGTTTAAAACAAGGAACTCCAGGGTTACATTGAAAGACGAATTTGGATTTCCCTGTAAGTCTAACAGGAACAAGGATTTTATCTAACCCTCTTAAGTTTTGTAAGGCCTCCATCGGTAAACTCCTCTCTATTGAAATTTGTTAGACACCTAAGGTAATTTTAAAAAAAGAGCCGGCGGAGGGTTTCGAACCCTCGACCTGTGGATTACGAATCCACTGCTCTACCGCTGAGCTACGCCGGCATTTTAAAAATTAGGGTTAAGTATAATTCTACTACCTTTTTATATTTTTCAAAGATTTTTTAGTTTGAGTTTAGTTGATTTTCTTAGTAAACAATTTATATTTAAAAAGTCGAAGCAACATGAAAATTCTAGGAGGGTAGGGATGAAGCTTACACGAAGACAGTTTTTTGAATTAGGAGGTTGTTTACTTGGGGCAGCAATCATACCTCGTGAGTCCTATGCTAACGCAAAAAAATATGCCACCCTTATCGACATAACCAGATGTGATGGCTGCCAGGGAGAAGAAATCCCTCTTTGTGTCAAAGCCTGTAGAGAAGAAAATAAACAAAGGTTTCCTAATCCCAAAAAACCAATTTTACCTTACTGGCCTCGTAAAAATTACGAAGACTGGTCGGATAAAAAAGAGCTAATAACCACCCTTACCCCTTACAACTGGATTTTTGTACAAAAAGTAGAGGTAGAAGGCAAAACTCTTTACCTTCCAAGACGATGTATGCACTGCGATTCTCCTCCATGTGTAAAAGGATGCCCTTTTGGAGCATTAACCAGACAGCCTGAAGGTAACAGCGTAATCGACCACAACCTTTGTTTTGGGGGTGCAAAATGCAGAGACGTATGCCCTTGGCATATCCCTCAACGTCAGGCAGGGGTTGGGCTTTATCTTAAACTTCTTCCCAAGTATGCTGGGGGAGGTGTGATGTATAAATGTGATCTTTGTGATAGCAGGATTAAAAAAGGGGAAATCCCAGCTTGTGTCATAGCCTGTAAAAATCAGGTCTTTTATTTTGGAGAAAGAAAAGAAGTATATCAGATGGCCTACGAAAGAGCTAAAAAAGAAGGGTTATATATCTATGGTGATAAACAAAACGGAGGCACTTCAACGTTATATCTTTCTCCTGTCCCTTTTGAAAGGATAGACCAATATCTTGTTCAAACCAAAGCAAGGTTCCGGATGCCTGTAAACATACCTAACAGATATCATCAAGAAATTAATCCTATAGGCAAAGGGATGGTAGCTACTGCCGTGCTTTCCTCTTTAGCTGGCATAGCTGGGGCTTTGATAAATAGATCACAGGATGATTCTAAGCAAAAGGAGGTAGATAGAGATGAAGAATAGAATCCAAAGATATGGTATTTTGGTTAGGCTTGAACACTGGACAGTGGCTTTATCAGGCATAGCTCTTATCTTTACAGGCCTTGGGTGTCTTCCCCTTTTTAAGCGGTATTATATCACGGAACTACCAGGATTTGGCTGGACGGCTGATTTTTATACGGTAACTAAGATCCATTATATAGCTGCCATCTTTTTTGTGATGGGAGTCCTTTTTCATCTCTTTTATCATGGCTTGAGAAAAGACTTTGGCCTTATTCCGAGACCAAGGGATTTTATAGATTCCTTTAAGGTAATACTTGCTTCTTTTGGTATAGGTAAGGAGCCTCCTTGTGATAAATGGCTTCCAGAACAAAGGGTAGCTTATTTGTTTATTGGGTTAAACATCTTGGTGGTAGGAGGAACAGGCTTTTTAAAGGTACTTAAAAATTTAGAATGGGTGATCTTTTCCCCGAAAACAGAAACTCTTCTTAACCTTACTCATACCATAAGTGGGGGGATTTTTATCCTGATGTTTATAATTCATGTATTTTTTGTTTTAGCGGTAAAATCTAACTGGCCTTTACTTAAAGCCATGATCACCGGATATGTGGACGAAGAATATGTAAAAAAGAGACATCATCTTTGGTATGAAAAGATAAAGGGAGAGGTTAATCTGGAAGAATAGCGTCTACGAAACTCTCTTTGTTAAAGGGGACGAGGTCTTCGGCCTTCTCCCCTAATCCTATAAATCTAATAGGTAGGTTAAATTGATAAGAAAGGGCTATGGCAATACCTCCTTTAGCGGTTCCATCCATCTTAGTAATGATTACGCTGTGTACTGGCACAGCCTCAGTAAAATGTTTGGCCTGACTTAGGGCATTCTGCCCTGTGGTTGCGTCAAGCACCAAAATGTTCTCACAGGCCTCAGGTGGGACTAATTTGTGCATCACCCTTACCATTTTCTTAAGCTCTTCTATAAGGTTGTATTTAGTATGAAGCCTTCCAGCCGTATCCACTAAAACTACGTCGATATTGTTTTTTTTAGCATACTCTATACCTTGATAGATTACAGCTGCCGGGTCAGAGCCTTCTTGAAGGGCTATAACAGGTGCACTTATCCGTTCCCCCCAGGTTTTTAACTGGTCTATGGCTGCAGCTCTAAAGGTGTCAGCAGCAACCAGCACCACAGAAAATCCATTTTCTTTGAGTTTTTTACCTATTTTGGCGATGGTAGTGGTTTTACCTACCCCGTTAACCCCAAGAAAAAAAAGCACAGAGGGATGTCCTTGAGGAGGAAAAGGGGTTTCTGCTTCTTTTAAAAAAGACAACATTTGAGATTTAAGAAACTTTTTAAGCTCTTTGGTAGTTAGGGTTTCTCCGTTTATTACTCGATCTTTAAAAGGTTCGATAAGAGCCAAAGTAGTCTCGACTCCGAGGTCTGAAAGGATAAGGTTTTCTTCGATTTCTTCTAAGGTTTTAAGGTCTACTACCCTTTCAACCTCAAAAAGATCCGAGAGAGCCTCAGAAAGCTTTTCTTTAGTTTTAGAAAGACCTTTTTTGAATTTTTCTATCAGGTTTTCCTTTTTAAAAAAACCTAAAAACCCAGATTTTTCTTCTTCAGGTTCTGGTTGGGGAGCTTCTTGAGAAGAGGTAATAAGATTTTGAGTTTGTTCTTGGGCTTCTCTTTTTTCTTCTTTTTTCCTTTTGAAGAAATTAAACATTAGGCAAGGTTTAAAAGGATTTTATAAGCGGAGGAGGAGGGATTCGAACCCCCGGAGGGAGGTGAACTCCCTCAACGGCTTTCAAGGCCGCCCCCTTCGTCCACTCGGGCACTCCTCCAATCACTAAATATAATACAAAACCCAAATAAGTAAAGCTATAGATGAGGTCTGATTTTAGTTTAAAAGGTCTTTTAAGGTGAATTTTGAGGTTTGGTCCATCATGAAGGAGAGTTTTTTGATAAAATCTTCAGGAAAAACCTTGCTTAGGTCTTTTAAATCAGGTCTATTTTCTAAGGTTAGAATTTCTAAAAGGCTTATTTTTTCAGGGGCTTTAGCTAAGTAAATTTTACCCTCTTTTAATACCACCAGGCCCTGGTTTTCAAGCTGTTGTAAAAGGGTCTCAAATTCAATGGGACAAATTTTTAATCTTTGACAAAGAGTATAAACTTCTATAGGACCTTCAGAATAGAATTTTTCCCCTAAAAGATACATCACAAAAAGTGCAAAAAGGTTTCTGGGAATGTTTGGGGTTTCTGACTCCCAGGCCCTTTTTTCTAAAAAAACGATAAGTTCTGCCCCTATCAAAAACACCACCCAGTTTAAAAAGATCCAAAGTAAAAAAAGCGGAAAAGCCGCTAATGAACCATATATTTTAGAGTAACTTACGGCATATTTTACATAAAATGAATATAGATAAGAGCTTGTGAACCAAAGACAGGTAGAAAAAACCGCACCAACCAGAGCCTCTTTCTTAGGGACGTCTTTAGCAGGAAAAAAAAGATAGATCAACAAAAAGAAAAATACCATAAACAAAAAATTTAAAAAAATCAGAAATTTTCCTACGTAGGAAGAAAAAATAAAGGGTACAAGAAAGATAAAAGGGGTAAGGGTGATACAAAGCCAGAAGAAAAGCAACCTTTGATAGAAACTTCTTCTTTTGGTACTTTCAAATATTTTGTTTAAAACATCTTCTATTTGAAACAAAAGTCCCACACTCATTATGAAATAAAACAAAACGCTAAACTTCCCCAAGGGAAAGGTCTCAAGCTTTTTGATAAGTTTGATCAGCACCTGAGTGACCTTTTGGGTGGCTTCAGGGGTAAGATATTGGGTAACCTGTAGGAGAAATTCGTCTATTATCTTTTCCTGAGGAATAAAAACTTTAGCTATAGATAAAATTAGCCCCAAAAGGGGAATGAGGGTAAGTATGGTGTTAAAAGAAAGTCCTTGGGCATATACTAAAATCTCGTCTTTTAATATTTTTTGCAAAAATGTTTTAAAGAAAAACAGAGGTCTTTTAGGCATGCTTTCTATTATAAACCTTTTTATAGAAAACCACAAAGACCTTAGTTCTTGCATGTTATTTTCAGACTTTTTGATTCATCCATCAACCGTTAAACACTTTTTAGAAGTCTAAAAAACTAAACTTTTTTAAAGGTTTAGCTATGATGCTTTTTGTTATCAATTTTAAAAAAGTGTAAAAAAATAAAAAATTTTTTAAAAACATGAGAAAAATTAAAAATTTTTGGGAAAAACTTTGAATAAAAATATTTGACTTTTAAAATTTAATGACATAATTTTAAAATTAGTATTACTAAAACAGTAAAACATAAATGCCTGGTTAAGGAGGAGGAAATGTGTCAAGGTTTTGAACCCAAGATAATTGTTTTTGCTTGTAATTGGTGTACTTATGCTGGAGCTGATTTGGCTGGGTCTTTAAGGTATGCTTATCCGTCTAACGTTTATCTTATCAGGGTTCCTTGTAGCGGAAGAGTAGAGCCAGAATTTATTTTTCACGCTTTTTTTAGTGGGGCAGACGGAGTGCTTATAGGGGGATGTCATCCTGGAGATTGTCACTATCGCTATGGTAATTATTATGCCCATCGCAGGTATAACCTTTTGCAGAGGTTTTTAGAGGTTATAGGGATCGAAAAAGATAGGCTTAGGCTTGAATGGATCTCTGGGGCAGAGGGATTAAAGTTTGCTCAGGTAGCTACGGAATTTACCGAAAAAATTAAGTCCTTAGGTCCTGTCAAGATAGAGCTTAAGGATAAGCTGGATTGGAAGGAACTTAGTAGGGTGGTTGCTGGGGTTGGTTCTGCAGGCAAGGTCTTCTGGGATGAATCAAAATGTATGACCGATGTCATTTTTTCTTTTCTTGATTTCGTTCAGAAAATTTCTTGTGCCCAATGTATTCCTTGCAGGATAGGGACTAAAAGAATGCAAGAGGTTTTATCAGAGATTTTAGCAGGTAGTATCGATGAAGATGGCGAAAGATTGTTAAGACTTTTGGCAGAAGACATAGGATATTCAAGCAAATGTGACCTTGGGAGGCTTGCTGGCAAATCGGTTGACACTTGTCAAGAGAATTGTGTCTCCTTATAAAATCTCTTTACAAACATTTGCCTCAATTCGTATAAAGCAGACTTAATTAAAGGAAGTGGTTTT
>NZ_JASUTP010000015.1:0-34561 GCF_030445475.1 Thermodesulfobacterium sp.
CGACGCTCTTCCGATCTTCAGAAACAAAACATAACTCTTGCCAAATATCCTAAGGCAACCTTTGATAAGGATAAAGCCTTTAAAAATCCTGATGCAGAATTTATCTCCTTTGGGCATCCGCTTCTTGAAACGCTTATAGATTGGGTACATCAAACCTTTCTAAACAATCTTCAAAAGGGAGCTATGTTTGAAGACCCAGACGGAAAATATAACGGTATCATTTGGTTCTTTGAAGGGGAAGTAAAAGATGGAAAAGGAGAAACAGCAGGAAAGAGGATCTTTGCCATCTACGATGATATGGAAAAAAACTTTACCGAAATAAACCCAGCGGTTATCTGGGACCTAATTCCAATAGATAATCCAACTGAAGTGCCAAACTTAGAAAATCTTAATTCGAGAAAAGAGAATACTAAAAACTTTGCTCGACAACTAATAATGAAGTATAAAAAAGAAATTGAAGAAGAAAGGACAAGGCAAGCTGAAATAAAAGAAAAATACGGTATCAAATCTTTAGAATATCTCATCGATAAGCTAGATGAAGAACTTGTTGTGCTGTATGAAAGAGAGGATAAAGGAAAAGAGGTAAGGTTAGCTATCCAAAACAAAGAAGAAAGAAAAAAATATTATCAAAAGGCTTTAGATGAGCTTAAAGAAGAAATAAAAAGGGAAAAAACTTTGACCATAACTTGGCCTCAGTTCAAAGGGGCAATCTTGGTTAAACCTAAAAAAACAGACCAAATGGTTAGCGATGAGGAGATAGAAAGAATAGGTATGGAAATTGCTATGGAATACGAAAGAAGTCAAGGAAGGGAGCCTGAAGATGTGTCAAAAGAAAACCTTGGGTTTGACATAAGGTCAAAAGGAAAAGATGAGATAAGATACATTGAGGTAAAAGCAAGAAAAGATGAGGGAGATGTAGCATTGACCGTCAACGAATGGCTTAAGGCAAAACGCTTTAAAGAAAACTACTGGCTCTACATAGTATGCAACGCTATCACAAATCCAACTCTATACATCATTAACAACCCTGCGGAGAATTTGAAAGTTCAAGATAAGGTAGAAGTAGTAAGGTTTATTGTTCCGTTAGAAGAATGGAAGAAAAAAGGAGAGAGGGCATAAGGATGAAAGAGCAAAAGAGCTTTATTGAAGTTACCTTCCCTATAAAAGAGGTTAGCGAAGAGTCAGCAAGGGAGAAGAACATAAGGCATGGGCATATTTCAACCTTACATATCTGGTGGGCAAGGCGTCCTCTTGCCTCATCAAGGGCAACAACTTATGCTGCCCTAATTCCTTACCCATCAACGGAAAAGGAAGCTAAGGAAAAGGCTAAATTCATCGTTGAGCTTTCTAAATGGGAAAATTCTCTAAAAGAGGACCTTATCCAAAAGGCAAGGGAAGACATTCTTAAGACAAACGGTGGGAAGCCTCTACGCGTGTTAGACCCCTTTTCTGGCGGTGGCTCAATTCCCTTAGAGTGCTTAAGGCTTGGGTTAGAGACCCATGCGGTGGAGTATAATCCCGTTGCGGTCCTTATTCTAAAATGCACCCTTGAGTATCCTCAAAGGTATGGAAGACAAAACAAGGTTAAAAAAGATGAAGGCTTGTTCAATTTTGAAAAAGAAGAAAGTCCGCTTATTGCGGATGTCAGGAAATGGGGGGAGTGGGTTTTAGAGAAAGCAAGAGAGGAGATAGGAAAGTTTTATCCTGCAGATGAGGACGGCTCAGTCCCAGCAGGTTATATCTGGGCAAGGACAATACCTTGTCAAAACCCCTCTTGCGGAGCAGAAACTCCGCTTATGCGCCAGTTTTGGCTTGCAAGAAAGGAAAATAAGATGATTTCGCTCTATCCTTTTGTTCATGAAGGAAGGGTTGAGTTTGCTATAGTGAAGAAAAACGGAGATGAATGGCAGGTAGTAGAGAGCTCTATCCCTGGATTTAGCCCGAAGGTTCCCTTTAACTTTGAGCCAGAAAAGGGGACGGTTTCTCGAGCCATCGCCGTTTGCCCTGTCTGCGGGGGCATGGTTGATGACAAGCAAGTAAGAAGGCTTTTTCAAGAAGGGAAGGCTGGGCAAAGGATGGTAGCCGTTGTCTTAAGTAGACCTCAAGGCAAAGCCTACAGGTTAGCAACTAAAAGAGATGTCGAATTTTATAGAAAAGCGGAAGAATATTTGGAGGAAAAGAGGGAAAAGCTCTGGGAAGAGTGGGGAATTGACCCTGTGCCGGATGAAGAAATGAATACCAAAGACCCAAATACAGTAGCAGGGAGGGGTTACGGATTTACAAAATGGGGCGACCTTTTCAACTCTCGCCAGAAGTTAGCGCTGATTACCTTTACTGAAAAGGTCCGTCTTGTGTATAATAAAATGATAGAAGAGGGATACGATAAAGATTACGCTAAGGCGGTTGTGAGTTATTTGGGCTTGGGAGTAAACAGGTTGGCAATTTATGCTACCACTTTTGGATATTGGCATAACACCAGGGAATTAGTAAATCCAGGTATGGGTAGACAAGCTCTAGCTATGACATGGGATTATTCGGAAGTCAATCCTTTTGGTGGTAATGCTGACTGGGAATCTGCTATAAGTTGGATTATTTACGTCCTCTCCCACCTCACCCAAATCCCACCGGTGGAGACTGAGGAATGATGGATAAAGAGACCGCAAAAAAGGTTTTAGAGATAATGCTTACCGCTGATGGGGGATGCGAATATTGCGTTAGAAACCTTTATCTGCAGTTCATAAAGGAATTCCCGCAGTATTCTTACCTTGCCAGAAAGCTTTATAGGAAAACCTTTAATCAAGAGCTTGTAACCGAAGATATGGCAGAAGATATAATAAAAGAGGTCATCAATGAGACATTAAAAGCATACAACTTGGAAGGGGAAAAGATAATTCTTTTTGGGTCAAGAGCAAGGGGCACCCAAAGAAAAGACAGCGATTGGGATATTCTTGTTGTTGTAAAACAACCTGTTGCTAAAGAAACCAAACAGAAATTATTTAAAGAAATTACCGAAAGGCTTTCCTATTACTTAATTCCTTGTGATGTGATAATAAAATCAGTTAAGGATCTTGAGTTTTACAAGAACTTTTATGGAACTGTCACTTATGAAGCCTTAAAAGAAGGGCACTCTTGAGGTTATAAAAAATGAAAACAATTGAAGAAATAAAGAGAATACTTGCGGAGCATAAATCAGAAATAAGAGAAAAATATGGAGTAGTAATAGTTGGCATCTTTGGGTCCTATGCAAGAGGAGAACAAAAGGAAACAAGCGATATAGATATTATCGTAGAACTTGATAGACCAGTTGGATTAGATTTTTATGAATTTTGGGACTACATTGAAAATCTTTTTGGAACAAAAGTAGATGTTTTAACACTAAGCGCACTTAAACAGAAACCTTTGCTTTGGGAAAAAGTAAAGGACAATATTGTCTATGTCTAAACCTAATAGGGATTGGAAACTATTAATCTTAGACATTTTAGAAAGTATCAATAAGATTGAAAGGTATACTGAAGGAATGGATTACGAGCTTTTTGAAAAGGCAGAACAAACTAAGGATGCTGTAGTAAGAAATCTTGAAATAATAGGAGAAGCCTCAAGCAAAATCCCTAAAGATATACAACAAAAATACAACCATATCCCTTGGGGTAAGATAATAGCAATGCGAAACAGAATGATCCATGGCTACTTTACTATAGATTATCGTATTGTTTGGAAAATTATAAAAGAAGACTTACCTGAGCTTAAGGAACAGTTAGAACAAACTCTAAAAAAGGAGAAAGGATGAAGAAAATCATAATCCCCACAGTCCTTCAAGCCTCAGCAACAGAACTACCTTATCCAGATAACTACTTTGACGCCGTCTTCACCGACCCGCCCTATTATGATAATATCAATTATGCAGAACTTTCTGACTTCTTTTATGTTTGGCTAAAAAGGAGTATAGGAGATCTATACCCAGAATTATTTTCTACCCCATTGGTTCCTAAGAGTAAAGAAATTGTAGCAAATCCGGTAAGACATGGAGGAGAAGCAAAAGCAAAAGAATTTTTTGAAACTATGCTCAAAAGAGCCTTCCAGGAAATTTACCGGGTTTTAAAGCCAAACGGTATAGCGGTAATTGTTTACACCCACAAGTCAACTTCTGGTTGGGAAACAATGATAAACTCCCTTTTAGACTCAGGGTTAGTGCCTACGGCAAGCTGGCCTATTGATACTGAGATGAAAACCAGATTAATAGCTAAAGATTCTGCCGCCCTTGCTTCATCCATCTACATAGTTTGTAGGAAGATGGAAAGGGAAGATATTGGATGGTTTAGCGATGTGAAAAAGGAGATAAGAGAAAGGATTTTTAACAACCTCCTTTGGGAAGAAGGTATTGCTGGACCAGATTTTTTTATTGCCTGCATAGGGTCAGCCATAGAAGTTTTTGGCAGGTATAAAAAAGTTATGGATTACGAAGGAAATGTGATAAGGGCAGATAAGCTTCTTGAGTTTGTGCGAGAGGTGGTAACCGAGTATGCAATAAAGCAGATTTTACACAATGGCATTGCTGGAGAGCTTTCAGCTTTGACTAAGTTTTACATCCTTTGGAGATGGTCTTTTAGGGAAGCTAAGGTTGAGTTTGACGAGGCAAGAAAGCTTGCCCAAAGCATAGGCGTTCATTTAGAAAGAGTATGGAATAGAAGCTTCATCAAAAGGGATAGAAACTACATAAAGGTTCTTGGTCCACAAGACAGAAGATTAGAAGACATTGAAAACATGAGAGAAAAAGATTTGATAGATGTTTTGCATCAAGTTTTGCTCCACTGGTCTAAAGGAAGACGAGATGAGATGAAGAGGGTACTTAAAGAGACTGGATATGGTGAGAATGATGCCTTTTACCGAGTTGCTCAAGCTGTATCCGAAACTTTACCAAACGACAGCAAAGAAAAGAAGCTTCTTGATGGCTTTTTATCAGGGAAAGATAGGCTTATATTGGAAATAAAAGATATAAAGGACAAACAAGGGAGGTTGTTATAAATGAGACCTTTTACTACAGTTGCTGTACCTCATGATGATATCTTAAAAGAGAAACTTACGATGGATGTATTTGCCGCTGACCTATGGCAAGTCTATAAAGGATCTGCTCCAGCCGAATATCAAGACCCAAGAGAGTTTTTTAGGAAGACCTTTTTGACAAAAGGAATGTCTTACTTAATTGATGTGGTAAGGAAAAGGCTTGAAGGAAGGGGTGGGGACTCGGTTATACAGCTTCAGACACCTTTCGGCGGTGGAAAAACCCATTCTTTGATAGCTTTATACCACAAAGCAAAGACAGAATTCAACGCTAAGGTAGTTGTTCTCAGCGGAACTGCATTTGACCCAAGAGACACTTTCTTGTGGGAAGAAATAGAAAGACAACTGACAGGTAAAGTTGATATTTTAAAGGGTAATATATCACCTGGTAAAGAGAAGTTAAGAAAAGTATTAGAAAATCATCAACCTTTATTAATCCTTATGGATGAAATTCTTGCATATACTATCAAAGCTGATGGAGTTAAGGTTGGGAATACTACTTTAGGAGATCAAACCCTGTGTTTTATACAAGAGCTTACTGAGACTTTGTCAACATTATCTAATGCTGTATTAGTTTTTACTTTACCTTCTAGTCTGCTTGAACATTTTGATGAAAAAGGAGAAAAAAGATTTCAACAACTTCAAAAATTTGTTGGAAGGATGGAAAAGGTTCTTACACCGATTGAAGACGAAGAGGTTGCCCATGTAATAAGAAAAAGACTTTTTAAGTATGTTGATGAGAGTTTAGCTGAAGAAATAATCCAGGAGTTTACTGATTATGCAGAAAGAGAAGGCTTTTTAAAAATGGACAAAGTTTTATACAAGCAAAGATTTAAGGCCAGCTATCCTTTTCAACCAGAGGTTATTGATGTTTTATACAAAAGATGGGGCTCTTTCCCAACCTTTCAGAGAACAAGAGGAGTTTTAAGGCTCCTTGCCCTTGTTGTTAAGTCTTTAAAAGATTCAAACTTACCTTTTATCAGCCTTGGGGACATTGATCTATCCAACGAAGAAATTAGAAGAGAGCTTATTAAACATATTGGGTCTGAATATGATAGCGTAATAGCAGCTGACATTACTTCTTCAAACTCTGGAGCTAAAAAAGTAGACGCCTCTCTTGGATTATCCTATTTATCCTTTAGATTGGGCACAAAAATTGCAACAACCATTTTCATGTATTCTTTTTCAGGTGGACCAGAAAAGGGCGCAACTCTTAGTGAAATTAAGCTTTCCTGTGCAAGACCAGAATTTCAAAGTAGCATAATTGTTGAAGCTTTAGAAAAGTTAAGAAATACTCTTTTCTACCTTTCTGACTCCGAAAGCATATATCTTTTCACAAATAAGCCGAACCTTAATCGCATTCTTCTTATCAAGATGGACGGGATAAGTGAAGCAAGATTAATTGAAGAGGAAGAACATTTGTTAAAGCAGGTATTTAAAAAATCTGAACACTTTGATATATATATTTGCCCAAAACATACAAGGGACATACCAGACTCAGAAAAACTTAAGCTTATTATCATGGAAAGCAATAATCCAACAATGATCAAAGAATTCATAGAAACATATGGAGAGAGACCACGAGTTTACCGAAATACTATGATTTTTCTTTGTCCTCTGGAGGGAGAAAAAAGTAAGATTTTGGATATGTTAAGAAAGAAATTAGCCTGGGAAGAAATAGAGAAGGATAAAAATCTTGAGCTCACACCAGACCAAAAAGAAAGAGTAAAAGAAAATATCAAAACCCTTAATGAAGGTATAAAAGAGAGAATTAAGTCAGTATACAGAATTGTATTCTTACCGAATAAAGATGAGCCAGAAAGAATAGATTTGGGAGCTCCTACATATATAGGAAAAAAAGAATATACGGATGAAATCTATACCAGGTTAAAAGAGGAGGGTAAAATTCTTGAAAAAATAAGTCCTCGTCTATTGAAAGAAAAATACTTGAAAATAAAAGATTATGTCCAAACAAAAAACATACTTGATTCATTTTATAAAATTCCAGGAGAATTAAGAATAAAGAATAAAGAGGTATTAGCAAGGGCAATTAAAGAAGGGGTAAGATTAGGTGAATTTGGACTTGGATATTTAGAAGACGGAAAGATAGAGTGTAGGTATTATAAAACAGATGGGGAGCCTTATTTTGAAGAGACAGAGGTCTTAATTAAAAAAGAGCTTTGTGAAGTTGAAAAAAATGAATACAAACCAGAACCGATTTATGATCAACCAGAAACTCCAGGAAAAGGTGCAGAGAAAGTAAAAGAGCCAAGCTCATCTCATATAGTAATAATAGAGCCGTCAACTACTCTACTCAAGTATCGTCAACTTTCTTTAAAACTTTCTATTTCCAGTGGAAAACTATCAGATGTAGTAAAAACAATCAACTTTATTAAGCAAAAATTCTCTAATGTTGAAATAAAGATAGAAATATCAGCCAAGAATGGAGAAATCCTTAAAACAGAATATGAAGACAAAATAAAAGAAGCAATAAATCAACTGGGCTTAGAAATAGAAGATGAAAAGATTGAATAATGAATAGACTACTTGAGCCTGTCTCTGTAGATACAATTATTTTTTGTTAGCCATTTTAAAGCTTTCTTAATTACCATTTTTTTCAAAGAATTTTTCAATTTCTGTTTTTAATTCTTTTAAAATATTCTCTAATTTAGTGCAAGACACTTGTCAAGAGAATTGTGTCTCCTTATAAAATTTCTTTAAAAACATTTGCTTCAATTCGTATAAAGCAGACTTAATTAGAGGAAGTGGTTTTTGCCAGGAGGTAAAATGAAGGGGAAAATTTTTCAGGGATAGAAAAATGATTTAACTAACCAACATTTAGAGACATATATTTTTGAGCTAATACGCTAAAATTTTTCTGTTGTGACTCCTAAAATAAAAAGGGCCTACTTGATTCCAAATTTAAACTGTCACACATACAAAAAGCTTTTCTAAAAGATGAAAGGTAAGTCATCTTATTTACTTTGACAAACCTTAAATTATCTTTATAATATTTTTATGAGCCAAAACTTTTTTATCGGAGGCAAAAATGAAAAAGATGGTAAGATTACTTATGGTGTTTACAGTTCTTTGTCTAATGGTTAACCTTAAGGATCTTTCTGCTCAAGAGGTTATAGATGTTACTAAAGAAGTAAACGTAACAGGTAATAACCCAGACCTTGTGTATTATCCTGTTCCGTTTATTCCTGTGTTAAAAGACCTTAGTTATCAGGGAGAACAAAGTGCCCTTTTAAAAACAGACAAAATAATTACCGGGATGTTGGTTTTTAAAGGAAACTACAAAGCCAATTCTTTGTTAGAGTTTTATAGAGTTCAGATGAAAAACAACGGTTGGGAAGAGGTGGGAAGTTTTACCTCTAAGATTACCTTTGTAGCTTACAAACGCCCAGAAGGGCATGCCTTTATCTCTGTGTCTGAAGGTTATTTTTCTACTGAATTAAGGATCGTAATCATCTTTAATAAGAATTAATTTTAAGTTTTAAAGGAGAAAAGATTGGTAGCTAATGGTCTTAAGGGGAAAAACATCCTTGTAGGGCTCACAGGTGGAATAGCTGTCTATAAGGTCTGTGAGCTTATAAGAAAGCTTAAAAATTCTGGAGCCAACGTTAAAGTTATCCTTTCTAAAGGTGCTGAAAAGTTTGTTACTCCTTTACTTTTTGCAAGTCTCTCTGGAGAAAAAGCTTATACTGACGAAGATTTTTTTAAACCAACAGGAGAAATTTTGCATATAGACCTTGCCAAGTTTCCTGACGTTGTAATAATAGCACCTGCTACGGCCTCTTTTATGGCTAAACTTGCCTCAGGTCAGGCAGATGAGCTTTTACTTTCTACACTTTTAGCTACCAAAACTCCTGTATACATTTTTCCTTCTATGAATACGAACATGTGGGAGCATCCTGCTACCCAGAGGAATGTAGAAACCTTAAAATCATGGGGATACAGGGTTTATGAACCTGCATCTGGGGCTCTTGCTTGCAATACCACAGGTAAAGGCAGATTACCAGAGGTAGAGGAAATCTTTGAAACCCTTCAAGCCCATTTTGTAAAAAAAGATATGTTAGGGCAAAAGGTTTTGATTACCGGTGGGCCTACCAGAGAGTACATAGACGAGGTTAGGTTTATCACCAACGATTCCTCTGGGAAAATGGCCTTTTTACTGGCTAAAGAGGCCTATTATCGGGGGGCTGAGGTATATCTTATCTGGGGTGGGAAAGAACTTCCAGGTATCTTTCCAAGGATAAACGATTTTTTGGGAATACCTTATCCTAAGGTTTTTTCAGTATCTACCACCAAAGAAATGTTAGAAGTAGCTAAAACACTTTTTCCTAAGTGTAATTTGGCAATTTTTGCAGCTGCTCCATGTGATTTTAGACCAAAACAAGCCTTCAGTGGTAAAATAAAAAAACAAGAAATCCTAACCTTAGACTTAGAGCTAACAGAAGACATAGCCAAAACTCTTTCTTTTCAAAAACAACCAGACCAGATAACGATAGGCTTTGCCTTGGAAACTCCAGAAAATTTAGAAAAATACGCCCTTCTCAAGAAAAAAGAAAAGAACTTCGATTTTATCGTAGCCAATCCCATAAGCACCTTGTCTGCCGAATCCTCTGACTTTATCGTTTTCACCCCCAAAGACAAACTTGAATTTAAAGAGGTTTCTAAGGCTTACTTAGCTAAGGTTTTGTTTGATTTAATCGGGGTGTAAGGGCATAGGGGTTCTTCTTCTAAATAATCACCTGTAGCTTCATAGGCCCTGGCACGGCAACCTCCACAAACCCTTATGTATTCACATCTTCCGCATTTTCCCTTGTACTTAGAAAAATCTCTAAGATTATTAAATACCTCTGAATTTTCCCAAACCTCCTTAAACGTCTGTTCTCTAAGGTTACCACAAGGCACCTCTAAGTATCCACAAGTTTGTACTATCCCTACATGAGAAATAAAACAAAATCCTGTACCAGCAAGACAACCTCTGGTCATGGCATCAAGTCCAAAGTTTTCAACCGTTACGTCCTTTCCCTCTTTTTTAGCCCTTTGTCTTAAAATTCGATAATAAGTAGGGGCACAGGTAGCTTTAAGCTGAAGGTTACACTTATCTCTTTGTTCGTAAAACCACCCTAAAATCTCTTCATACTTCTCTGCATTAATACCACCTGTGGAAAGTTCCTTTCCTCTTCCTACTGGGACCAACAAAAAGATATGATGTGCCACCGCACCTAAGGATTTTGCAAGTTCATGTACCTTAGGGAGTTCTTCTAAATTTTGTGGGGTAATCGTGGTGTTTATTTGGAAAGGAACCCCCACTTTTTTTAAGTTTTCTATCCCTTTTAAAGCCCCTTCAAATGCCCCTGGAACTTTTCTAAAATTATCATGGCTTTCCGGGGTACTTCCATCAAGGCTGATACTAACCCTGGAAATGCCTGTTTCTTTAATTTGTTGGGCTACTTCCTTGGTTATAAGAGTACCGTTGGTAGCAAGCACCGGTTTAAACCCTAAATCTATACACCTTTTAGCTATCTGAAAAAGGTCTTTTCTTAATAAAGGTTCTCCGCCTGTAAGGATGATGATAGGCTCTGCCACCTCTTTTATTTCTTCAAGTATTCTGAAAATCTCTTCTGTGGTAAGTTCATTTGCATAAGGACCTTTAGAGGCTGCTGCCCTACAATGCACACAATCTAAATTACAACTTCTGGTAAGTTCCCAGGCAATAAGCCTTGGCTTAAATGTTTTTTCCATCCTTTTTACCCTCACATTTTATATCTTTCTCGTAAAAGAACTGCTCTACCTTCAGGCTGCTTTTCATTTTTTATGTTTATCAGTTCTATGATAACCACATCAGGAGGAGTTAAAAACCTCATAGGAGGGCCTCCGGTCCCAACCCCTTTTGATACAAAAAGATAAGACCCCTTTCCCAAATATTTTAATCCCCTATCGGTTTCGTATAAAAGTCTAACTAAAAAAGAGCCTATCCCTTTATAGAGTCCTCCGTGGGTATGACCAGAAAGCATAAGGTTAAAACATCCGATGGTTTCTTTTTGAACCACCGGTTGATGTTTTAAAACTAACACAAACTTATCTCGAGGGATTTTACACAAAAAAGTGTTTTCATCAAAACCTGGACTACAGGCTTTATAATAACGACAATCTCTATCGTCAAGTCCGACCAAAACCAAAAAACCTGCTATTACCTCTGTTTCGTCTTTTAATACCTTAAACCCTGACTTTTCTATAAACTCTAAAGCCTGTTTCCAGCCTCTGTAGTATTCATGATTTCCCATCACCGCATATTTCCCAAGAGGTGCGGTGATTTTAGCAAGTTCTTCTGCCAGATGGTCTTTTTTTCTCATGTTTCCATCAACCAGGTCTCCAGTATTTACTATCAAATCCGGTTTTTCCTTTTCCCAGACTTTTTTAACTAGTTCAATCTTTTCTTGACCTAAAACAGGCCCTAAATGAAGGTCAGAGATCTGCATGATCTTAACCCGACTTACTTGAGGAGGAAGCTTATCAGTCCTTATCTGAAGTCGTATCACCTCTAAACCAAGGGTTTCATAATAACTATACACAGAAAAACCAACGGCTAAGAAAACGGCACCTAACAAAATCTTTTTTGAAGTAAGGGTTTTCCAGCGAAAAACGAGCTTTATTAAGTCAAAAACTACACAAAAAACGCAAAGATAAAGCACAAAACCGATCCATATAAGCACTAAAAAAGCCAACCACTTTGAAAATAGAGGAGGTAAATGTTGGTCAGTATACCTTATAAAAACAGGAGAAAATACAAGGAGTATAAAAACAGTAACAATAAATTTACGGAGATTACGCCTTTTAACTAAAGGCCTAATCTTAGTAAGATAAAGATAGAGATAGATCAGAGAAAATACAGTAAAAAAAATTAAAAGAAACCAGAACATAAAATCAAAATTTTATGGTTTTACCCTGTTTTCCTCCCAGTATTTATAAATTTTAGTTTTTATTTCTTCTGGAAGAGGAACATAAGCAAGCCTCACTGCTATAGCATCGCCCTGTTTAAAGGCCCACTCAAAGAATTTAACCACCTCCTTATTAACCTCTTCTTTATCTTTAGATAAAAGGATATAGGTTAATCCTGTAATAGGCCAGGCTTTTTCTCCGGGTGCATTGGTAATCCAAGCATAAAAATGTTTCTTTGGGTCTAAGTCTGCAGACTTAGCCGCTTCTTTAAAGGATTCTTCAGAAGGGGCAACTACAGCCCCTGAGGCATTTTTTAAACTTACCATAGAAAGTTTATTCTGTAGAGCATAAGCATACTCTATGTATCCAATCGTATAAGGGGTCTTTTTTACATAGTTAGAAACTCCTTCATTTCCTTTAGCACCTACTCCCGTTTTCCAGCTTACAGAAGTGCCTGTACCTACCTCCTTCTTCCATTCAGTACATACCTGAGAAAGATAATGGGTAAATATGGCTGTAGTACCTGACCCATCAACCCTATAAACCACTAAAATTTCTTTATCTGGCAAAACCAAATCAGGGTTAAGTTTCTTTATCTCTGGATCGTTAAACTTTTTAATCTTACCTAAAAAGATATAGCATAAAGTCTTTCCATCTAAAACCAGACTTTTTTCTTTAATATCCGGAATATTCACTACTGGAACCACCCCTCCAATAACCGTAGGAAATTGAATAAGTTTGTTTTCTTCCACCTCTTTAGGAGTTAAAGGCTTGTCAGTAGCGCCAAAATCAACGGTTTTTTCGATAATCTGTCTTATACCCCCTCCAGAACCTATAGACTGATAATTTATTTTTACGCCCGTAAGCTTATAGTATTCGTTCGCCCAGTTAGCATAAAGAATGTAAGGGAAACTTGCCCCTGCTCCGTTAATGAATTTAGAGGGCTTAGAAGGCTTTTCCCCTCCTCCTTTACAACCATAAAAACCTAAAAGCACCACCCAAATTAAAAAAAATCCTAATAAGGATTTTATCTTCATAAATTTCCCCCCTGCATTTTTCTTTCATAAGCCTTAGTGATTTCAGAGAAGGTAAAAATCGACATAAATTCATATCCTCTTTCTTGTATCCTTTCTTTACCCCCTTCTTCTCGGTCAACCAACGCCATAACCTTTACTATCTTGATACCTTCCCTTTCCAAGACCTCTATAGCCTTTATTACAGACCCTCCGGTAGTAACCACATCTTCTACCAAAACAACCTCCATACCAGGCGAAACATTTCCCTCTATTTGTTTAGAGGTTCCATATTTTTTAGGTTCCTTCCTGATCAAAAGCCCTTCTAAAGGATAGTCTTCTTCCTGTGCCTTAGAGAGGATGGCACAAACTATAGGGTCAGCCCCTATACTCATACCTGCAACTCCATCAACTCCAAGAAACCTTATTTCTTGCCAAAAGGCACACCCTATTAACTCAAAGCTCTTAGAATAAAGGGTAACCTTCCTGCAGTCTAAATAATAAGGACTTTCTTTTCCGCTTGCTAAAACAAAAGGCTTATCTGGAGAATAAAGAAAGGCCCTTTCCAAAATAAATTCTAAAAGAGCATCCCTCTTGGCTTTTATACAGATTTCAATGACACTCTGCACTAAAGGATGAGCTTTCCCTAAAAACCTTCTTAGTTCCTTAAACGCTTTATCTTCAGAAGGAAGATTGTAATAAATCAAATTTTTAAGATGCTCGAAACTTTCTGGAGAAATATAAGTAAACTTTATACCAAAACCTTGCCCTGGAACTGTCCTAACAACTATTCCTTTGATAAAAATTTTTACTTCAGGGCTTAAAAACAATACCAATACTACTTCTTGATTCAGTTCAGGCCAAAAATCACTTTCTAAGAATACTCCTCCATAACTTATGTCTTTAATCTTTGCTGTGTAACTTCTGTTTCCTACCAGAAACTCCACATCTATTGGAATTGGAATGCGGGTAAATTGACGTTTTTCCATCAAAACCACCCCCACCTATGTCTTTTTTTCTTACAAGGCTTACATTCACATTCGGGCTTAACTACTTTACCTAAAAGATCTACCACTATATTCTTAGCTATGTCAAAACTTATAACCACTCTGGACGTATCGTTTTTAAGTAAAAAATTCCTCCCCCAGACCCTTAACACCTCAAACACATCTCCTTTTCTTAATCCCATTGCCTCAATTTTTTTTATTATAGCATCTTCTCCTAAAAAATCCTCTATCTTTACCTTATCACCACATTTAGCCTCTACCAATAACATAAGAAAAAAATCCCTCCTCTATTCCTTATACCTACAACGACTACATACCCCGAAAATTTCAAGATGGTAGGTCAGAGGGGAAAAAGAAATCTTTTTCATTTCCTTTTGTAAAAGCTCCTCCAATTTATTTTCTACCAGCTCTTCTACCTGGTTACACTTTATACAGATAAAATGTAAATGAGGCTTTTTTTTCAAGGTTACTTCATAATAAGAACGACCACTTTGTCTGTAAACTTCTTGAATATAACCCCCTTCTATCAAAAGAGGAATGGTTCTGTAAACTGAGGCCTTAGAAATTTTATGCCCTTTATTCTTTAAACTAAGATAGATATCTTCCACATCAAAATGACCCGAACAACTTAACACTTCTTTAAATATCTCTTCTCTCTCTGGAGTATATTTTAATCCCTTAGACTTGATGAACCTACGAAAACTTTCCACCTCTTCTAACATGAAACAAACTCCATTTAGCTTATTTGATTTTCAAATTCAATTAATTTAAATAATACTTACTCAAATCTAAAATGTCAAGTGTTCGCATTAGATCATAAAAATGTCCTTGAAATAAGGGTTGTTAGACCAAAAATCTGCCCCTGAAATTAAAATTTCCTCCCTGATACCTAAAATTTTAAGGCACAGGGAGGAAAAGTTAGTTGAAAAATTAGCCTCTCAATACAACCAAGCTAAATCAAAAAAGTTAAAGTTTTAAATTCTATCACAATTTTGCAACCTCACTCAACTCTCAAGAGAAACCGCTAAAAACGCTTCCAAATACCATAATCCTCCACCAAGAACTCATTAAAATTTACTGGGAAATCCTTCTTTGTCCCTTTTCCGAAAGACTTCATCCTGTTCTCCTTCTCACCATTGACTTCTTACTCAAAGAAGGACTTTTAAAATATTATTTTACTAATGTTATTAACAAAACTAAAACTATTTCCCTTGGAACTCTAAAAAGAATCCTTAGGAAATTTGAGAACTCAAGTCTTAAGAGAAAATATAAAGTTCAAGCCTTCATCTATCATAAAGTTTCGATTTTAGCTGATTTTGGAAAGTATGCTCAAGTGGAGTTAGGGTATAATGCGCATAGGGAGGAAAGAGGAGGGGATAAGGTTAGGAAGCTTGTAGGGTATTGGAGGTATGATACCGAGGATGAAGTTAATTTGGTGAACCAGATTTATGAGGTAGGAAAGAGCCCTTACCAGAGAATCATGGAGAGTTCATTAGTGCCCGAGGAAGTAAGAGAAGCTTTAAAGGAACATTATAATAAGTTCTACCTGGTAGAATTAAAAAGGAAACTTGATGAATTGCTTACCCAATTATTCGGAGGTAAAATGAAGGGGAAATCTTTTTCAGGGACAGAAAAATGATCTAACTAACCAACATTTCAAGGACATATATTTCTGATCTAACACAGCTTGGCTAACTGATTGAGGTGAACAGAAGATATTCTAATGTTAAGGGATTACGTCTGTAAGAAGGTTAAGGTAGCCATAGGGATAATAAAGGTTTTCTTCTGAGAGGTTGTGGGCCTTTAGGGCTTTTTTGACTTCAGGTAAAAAGGTTTGGGCCAGACTAACCAGATCTTTAATAAGAACACAGTATTGCATCGCTCTTTCAGGTGAGGTTTTAATAAGTACAGGGCATCTTCCACCACAGAAAAACTCTGCCTCACAGGTGTTACAGCCTAACCAGTCCTTATAAGAAACTAAGGATAAAAGTTTGTCCTGCAATTTTGATAAATCGAGATTTTTAATTTCATCTTTGCGAAAATCAGCTAAAATCAATTCTTCTCCCATGTCTACGCACGGGAGAATTTTCCCCGCAAGAACATCAAAACTTCTCATTTTTTCTACTCCACACCCAGTTTGGCCTCTTCTGATTCCTTTTAATAAAAAAAAGAAAAGCTCAGCTAACGGAAGTACTGGAAGAATTTTTCCTTGAAAAAGCCCAGCTACAAATCTTTCAAAAAGATAAGTCAGGTCTTTTAAGTAACCTTCTCTAAAACTAGAGAAATCTCTTATAGGACAATCTTTTTCTATCAAATGCCAAAAGAAAAAGTCAACCAGCCCCCTTTGATAAAGGTTAAAAAACTCCTCTAAGCAGTCTCTAAAGCTCATTTCTTCTCTTAAGGTAGACCACATAAGGACTTTTGTGGGGCAGTGAGATTTTAAAAACTCCAAACTTGCTTCAATCTGGTCTAATGAGGTCCCTTTCCTTACCCTTTCGTGCTGAACTTTTGTTCCATCGATAGAGATGATCAATAATTCTAACTGGCTGAAAAACTCTGGGTCCTTTTCTACAGCTTTTCTAAGGAGATTTCCGTTAGTGTAAAGAAAAAACTTTAGGTTTTTCTGTGGATAATAACTTTTTATTCTGTAAAAAATATCTTGGACTTTTTCAAAAACAAGAAGAGGTTCTCCTCCATAAAAGGCTATAAAGACAGGATTTCCGTTTGTTTGATCTAATAGCCAGTTTATCGCCTGAAAGGTTTTTTCTGGATCTTCCTCCCAAGAAGAGGCAAAAGCCCTCCTTTCACCATAGATTAACCCGTTTAAACAGCCTTCACAGCTTGCGTTGCATTTTCCAGTAACAGAAATGTGATAAATTGTAGGAAATGATTCTTTAAGAAAACTTTCTAATGTTATCATAGTTAACGTTAAATAACATTATTTGTTATAATAAATAATCAATTTTCACAAAAAGTCAAGGTTTAAAAGGGGGTGAGTGTAAAAAAGGGATGGGTCCTTTTAGTAGTTATGGGTAAAACTGGAGATAGAAATCTATTTTAGAAGCTCAAAATGGATATTAGTTAGACATCTTTAAGAGAGGGTTTTTGTATCAACTTTATCCAGGCCATTTATTTTTTGAGTTAATGATCTATCACCTTCTATAACCTTCTTTAGATCTAAATCTGCACCAAGCACCCCTATCAGTCTGTGTTTATCGTCGAAGATAGGACAGGAAATGGTAAGACAATAAGAATTGGTGGCTAAGGAGACATAGATATCTGAAATATAGGTATCAAGGCTTTCCTTTACGTTTATAAACCATGGTCTACTTGACCAGTTTTCTCCATATCCTGTTGAACCATAGGCTGCTCTGAAATCCCAACGAGCAATGTTGTCTGTAATCTGGATGCCCTGGTCGTTTGTGATGTAAAGAAGTTCAAATATTTCATGTTGTTGTATCAATCTCTTTAGATAGTTTTCCATGGTAGGTCTATGCATAGACCTTAGCTCAAACGAAGAAGCAGCTTCTTGAATTATTTCTTTTGCATAGTCGTAGAGGTCAACCCTGGCCTTTCCAACTGTTAAAATTTGCTCTTCTGATAAGGAGTGTAGCCTTTCTGAATAGGTTTTTAATGTTGAAGACGAATGAGTGGTTTTTTCGATAAGCTCAGAGAGTTTGGAGATGGTATTAGAAAGAGTAGCTGTGGTTCCGTCAAGGTTAGCTGAAATTTCATTTAGACTTTCTGCATTAAGAGTTAGTTCTTTAATAGGTTGATTAATTTCTTCTAACTTTTCTCGGTTTAAACAAACAAGGTTGTAGGTTCTTTGAACTTGATGGTCTATGGCGCACATTTTTTCTTTTATTTTTTCTATGGTGCCAAAAACTTCTTTTGCTTTTATGGTAACATCTTTGGTAGCTTCTGTGGTTGCCTGGGCTAACTCTCTCACCTCTTGAGCTATTACCGCAAATCCCTTACCATTTTGTCCTGCTCTTACAGCTTCTATAGAAGCATTTAGAGCTAAAATTTTGGTTTTATCAGCAATCTTGTTTATGGTTTTGGTAAGAGTGGATATAATCTCAACGGTATTATATATTTCTTTAGTGGCCTCAACAAGCTCATCTACAGCTTTTTTAACAAAAAGCATGCTCTGTTCTGTATCTTTAAAACTTCTTTTTATGTGTTCCACGTTTTCATTAACTATACCCACCCTTTTTAAGTTTTCCATAGAGGAAAAAGAAATTTGGCTGGCTGTTTCTTTTAAAGAGTTAACTTCCTTTTTAATGCTTTTAATCTCAAGGTTAAGTTCTTTGGTAACTTCATTAAGAATTTCTGATTCTTTATTGATTAAAGGCGCAAGTTCCACAAGGTTTAAGGCGTTTCTTATTATCTCTTTCATAAAATGATTGTTGTAAGGCTTTTTCCCATTTTTGTTTAAATCTTTACCCATTCTCCAGCTAACTAAAAACTTAAACATCCTCATCTCCTTTGAACTCTTCAATCGATGGTCTTATAGTAGATATTCAAATTTAATGCCAGAAAAATGTTTTGATTTTTTGAAGATTTAAAGATGGCTTAACTGTAGATTTTTGTAAAATTTTGTAATTTTTTGATAATTTTTTGGGATACTTGAAAAACAAGGTGAAGTAGGTGTGTTTATTTGGCTGACAGTAGGGGTAAGAAAGAGTTTTTGGCTAATACACTTTTAGCAGAGGATGATGGAGAGTTCAAGTGTGTCTTAGGAAGTGAAAAAGGTTTTAACGAAGCAGCATTAATGAAGCAGTAGACAGACAAGGTATTTTGATCTAACCCTGGGGTTAAACTTCTCTGCGGGTTAGGGCAAAATGTTTTTCTCTTTTTTTTCTTCTTTTTTCTACCTGTTTACTAAAAAACCAAAAGTCTTTTGGGATTAACCCTGAATAAAGGCTTGCATAAACCTCCCAAATGCGTTTTGTTGCCTCTTTCATACCATTCCATTCTAAAGTCATAGCAAGGGCTGATAGGTCTTTTAGACGGAGCTTTTTATCGAGTGGGGTTTTATACACCCTTACCCCGTCAAGGTCAAAAATCTTAAACCCTTCCTCATTTGTATGATAGAAATTATTAAACTTAGTATCTTTTATAAAAACACCCTTTTGATGAAGACCAAACAAAAACCTGACCAAATCTTCTAAAAGTCCTTCTCTTCCTAAGAAGTCCTTAAAACCTAAAAAGCCTTTTGGAAGGTAGGGGAAAACAATTCCTCCGTAAAAGGTCTCTTTTTTAAGAAACGCAACCTGAGGACTTTTCCAAAACAAAAACAACGGTTCGACTATAGGGACCTCTAATTTTTTAAAGGATTTTACTACCTCTAAATAACTTTTTACCCTGTTTTTTTTAAAAAACCTGGGGATAAACGCCTTAAGAAAAAAGTCTATTTTTCCGGAAGATTCCAAAGATATCAAAAAGTTTAGATGAGACGGAGTAATTTTATTAGGTTTAGCCAAAAAGGGGGCTGTTTTAAGCTGATTAAAAACCTCTTTAGCTTCTTCAGAAAAAAAGTAAAACCTAAAACTATTCCAGTTGGGAAATAAGGCAGTCCACATAACTATCCCAGGTTAGATGACTTACAGTTTGCGAAATCCTTTCTGGATCAAACCTAAGGCTCAAGGCCTTTAAAATTGCCTGCTTTAAGTCTTCTTTTGTTCGGTTTACCACAAATCCATTAAGTCCCTCCTTAACAAACTCACTTGTCCCATCATAAAAAGTGGTAACCACAGGAGTTCCCGTAGCTAAAGCTTCAAGCGTTGCCATGGCTCCAGGGTCATACCTCGTAGGAAGAACAAAAAGATCTGCCATACCATAGTATTTTTCTACTTCTTGAATTTTACCTAAAAAACGCACCCTTCTGGTTGAGACTCCTTCTCTCCCCACAACAAGTAACTTAACCCTTTCGGGAAGCTCTGGTAAAACCTCCATCAAAAGAGAAAGCCCTTTCCTTTTGGCATCATACCCCACAAAAAGAAGCAAAAAATCTTTTTCGTCAAAGCCTTTTTCTTTTCTATAAATTGTTTTTAGCTTTTTCAAAGATGGGTTAAATCTTTTAAAATCCATTCCCCTATGACAAACTACAGTTTTACTGTAGACCTCTGGATAAAACTGTTTGATCAACTCTTTGCCAAGACAAAAAAGAGAAACCACCTTTTTTGCGTTAATAAGTGCTTTTTTTTCAAGGGTTAGAAGGATTTTATATCTAAGGCTAAAACGTCTAAAAATTGAAGCTTTTTGTTGCTGTAAAAAGGCTATCAAAGGGTCGCAAAGGATAAAGAGGTCAGAAGGATAGGGATAGCGAAAAAAGCTTATGAGTTTATAAGAAGAAAGATTGGCAAGGATTTTTTTGGCTTGATAGATAAAAAAAAGATGTTTGGGTACTGACCCAAAGCCTTTCCATTTTACCTGATATAGCTCCAAATTTTTTAGGATCTCTTCTGGGAAAGATATGGTATGGGCAATTAGTCCTACCTTAAACCCTCGTTCTAAAAGCTTTAAGGCTACGTTTGCTGCGTGGGCCTCAGCCCCTCCGATTCCAAAACCTATTTTTGGCCTTAAAAGAATGATTTTTTTCATCCAAAAACGCTATAAAACATAAACTTTGATACCTGAGGATTCTAACCGTTGTTTTAAAACAAAGGTGTTTTCTTTAAATATCTCTCGTTCCAGGATAGCAAATTTATATCCTTTAGAAGTGATGTAGTTTACCACCTCATCCACAGGTTTTTTCCCAAGTTTAACATAAAAATCTCGCCATTCGATTGCGGGACACAGAGGAACTTTTTTGTAGTTTGAAACATAGAAAAGAATTCTTCCTTCTCTGGTAAAAACTAAATTTTTACAGGCTTTTTCCGAGCAAACCTTTAGTTCTTCCTCTGGAAGAGACCTTGCTATATCTAAGGCTACCTGTTTAATCCCTAATTTATCTACCCTTTCTGGCTGAAACACCTTAATACCTGAAAAAATTATGATATAGGCCATAAGAAGTCCTATAATCTTGGTAGAAGAAAGCCTAAATCTCCGTTCTAAAAAGGCTTTAACGTTAAGAATCCCTAATCCCACGATAGGGCTTACAAAATAGAGAAGGGGCAACATATATCTTTTTTCCATATACCATTTAGCAAAGGTAAAATACCAGAGTCCCACAAAATATCCCACTGAAACTACCAAAAAGTAGGTAGTTAAAGGGTTTTCCTTAAGAAAACTTCTTAAGTTTTTAAACCCTGCTAAAAATAAAAGAAAGATAGGGAAGTGTAGAGCAGGGATAAACTTATAAAAAAAAGTGGTTCCAAAGGCAATCAGCCAAAGGTTCTGTTTTAAAATGTCCCAGAAATAAGGAGAAGGCATAGGAATGTCTAAATACCTGAAGTTTTTTAACTCTTTTGCGAAGGGCTGTTCAAAGGGGTTTAAGCAAGAAAGCTTGCCCTTTAATTCAACCAAAAAAAACCCTTTATAAAAACTTACATAACCTATACCCACTAAAAGAAGGATAAAAGGTATTATAGAAAAGCTAACCAAGGTGTTTAAGGCTGATTTTTTGTCTTTTCCAAAGATAAAACAGAAAAGAAGGTACAAGAAAGTTAACCCTATGAGAAATACTCCTTCAATCCTTACCCAAGAAGATAAAACCCAGAAAAGATTGGCTAACACAAAAAGAATAACCTTTTTTTTGCTTGACTCCTGATAACCTTTTATAAAAAACCAGACTCCCAAAAGGACTAAAAAGGTAAAAAAAGACTCCCTCATCACCTCTGCAGACTCTTTTATCAAGGTTGGATTAAAGCTATAGGCTAATAAAACTAAATAAAGGATAGGAGCTTTAAAAACTCTTCTCATGATTGAATAAAGCAAAACCAAAGAAAGAGAGCTTGAGACAAAAGAAACCAACTTTCCTGCAACTTCCCAATCTCTAAAAAGATAATAAAACGGAACGATCGCAACTGAAAAGAGGTTAATTTCTTTGATCCTTGAAGAAAGGCCACAAAGGTCTAAAAGATTGAGATTGCCTGTAGCAAGGACCATCGCCTGATAAAGATAAAGGGGAGAATCGCGAGAAATAAGCTCTATCGACCAGAACTCGAAGGGTCTGAGGACAAATCCAACGAGTAAAACTACTATCCCGATTTTATCAATCCTGTCTTTCATACCCGCTATTTTAGCTTAATTTCAAGAAATTAAAATTATAGTTTTTTTCCTCTTTTTTTGGCTTTGAGTGTTCTTCTTCTGATTAACCAGACCTTGAGTTTTACTAAAAATTTTAGCAACCCTTTAGAAGACTGGTTAACCAGACCTAAATAATAAGATAGGAACTTCTCAAATAGGATCGGTCCGCTATTTCCAAAATACTCCTCAAAAGAATAGCCAAGCTGGCCTAAATCCTTAATTTGATAACTTAGGGGAATTTTGGGATCTTTGATAACCCTTGATACGTCTAAAAACCCTAAGTTTTGGCTATGTTCATCCCAGAAAAAATGGTTTAGATAACAATCTTGATGAAAAAAATTTTTTAAATGCATTCTTGAAATCAGCTCTGCAAGTCTGTAGAGTAAAAATTCTTGGTTTTGTTGGCTCTTTGGTATTAAACTTGAAAGGGGGACTCCTTTTAGGGCAAAGGTTGCTATTTCAACCTTATCGAAAGATTTGTGCCTGAAAAAAGGTTCAGGGACAGAAAACCCTAAAGTTTTTAGTTTTAAAAGATTTTCCCACTCAGCCTCTGCCTCCTCAAAGTGGGCAGTATAGATTTTGATATAAAATTTCTGTCCGTTTACCTCATAACCTTTGATTTGTCTGTAGCGTTTTTCTCGTTCAAAAAAAGGAGCGGGTAGGTTGAGTCTTAACAAATTAGGGTCGAAAATTTTATAAAAAAACGGCAAATGTGCATCAACAACTTCAAAATCAGAGATCTTTGAAACATACATGTTTAATATTTTATTCAATTTTCTTTAGAAGTTTCTAAAAATTTTTTAACTCCGGCTACGATTTTTTCGGGGTCTATCAATTTAACACAGGTTCTTATGTTGTTTTTACAAAAGCTAACGGTTTTAAAAACAAAACTACAAGGTGCGCAACTGAGGTTTTCCCTAACCCAAAATATTCTACTCTCTGTAGGATGTTGCTCAGAGATGTCTATGGGTCCCGGGATGTAAACAATAGGAATTTTTAAAGCATCTGCCATGTAGGTTATTCCTGTATCAACTCCTATAAAGACAGAAAGTCTTTCAAGTAGGGCTGGTAGTTCTCCTAAACTAAATCTTCCTGTCAAATCTAAAACTTTTTCTTTATTTTTAACCAGTTTTAATACCTCTTGTGCCTTAAGTTTATCTTGAGAGGATCCGATCAGAACGATATAACAATCTTTTTCTTGTAAAATTTTATTTATAACTTCTGCGATTTTTTCGTTTTCTAACTCCTTAAGTTTATTTCCACTACTAACTGATATTCCAACAAGTGGTTTGGTTATACCTTGTAAGACTTCTGTTACTTTTTTGTCTGCATCTGAAGTTTTATAAACTTCTTTAGAAAGGTTGTTGCTTTGGATTCCTATCTTTCCTAAAAGTTTTAAATAGGTTTCAACCACCAGCTGACCTGAAACATGCGGTTCTAAATAGGTATAAAATTTAGAGGCAAGGCGAAAGGTTAACCCGCAAAAATTAGGCAATATAGAAATCCTTGTAGGAACCAACCCCCATAAAAGACCTATGGTAAAAGGTAGGTTTGGATTAAGTGCTATACCTAAATCATATCCTCCTTTTTTTATATAATTGGCAAGTTTGATCTTACCTAAAAACCCTTTATAGTCCTTGGGTGAAAAAAAAACAACTTCATCGATGTAAGGATTATTTTCTGCAAGTTCTTTTACCATAGGATTAACCATTACAGTTAAACGAGACTCAGGATAGGCTTTTTTTATCTCTCTAAACACATGCGTAGTACAAATAAAATCCCCTATTTTTGCAGCCTGAATGACTAAAATGTTCTTGAACCCTTTGTTTCTATTCTTTAAACTGATAACCAACTGGATTAAAGGATAAAAAAGGTAACTTAACAATAGGTAAAGCATATCAATTTTACTTTTTTCCTAAAACTTCTGCGAAAACTTTTTCTACTCCCTCTACATATTTTTCAAGAGAAAAATTCTCCAAAACCCTTTTTCTTCCCTGTTCTCCTAGTTTTTTTCTCAACTGAGGATCCTTTATCAACAGCGAAATTTTTTCTGTAAATCCTTGAGGATTTTTAGGGGGAACAAGAAAACCTGTCTCTCCATCTACCACCAAACTAAGAACTCCAGGTATCTTTGAGGCCACAACCGGTTTCCCCATAAGCATAGATTCTAAAATAACACGAGGGAATCCCTCCCTTTCTGATGTCAACACAAACACATCAAAGGCGTTAATATACGAAATAGGGTCAGACTGAAAACCAGCAAAAATAATCTCTTTTTCTAAATTTCTCTCTCTAACCAATTTTATCAACTCTTCCTTTTCTGGGCCATCTCCTACTATAACTGCTTTAAAAGGTTCTTTGATTTGCTTTTTTAACAAAAACATTACCTCAATAAAATCATCTACTCTTTTTCTTTTACATAAAGTTCCAACTGTGCCTATAACGACATCTTTTTCAGAAATGCCTAAATTTTTTCTTATTTCGTTAGGAGGCATAGAAGGGTTTAAATGGATATCTATTCCATTGTAAACCACCACACATTTTTCTGAGAAAATACCATTTTCTACCAAAAAATCCCTTACTCCATCTGAAACACAGATTATTTTTTCTACCCAGAGGTTAGTTTGTTTGCTTAAAAATTTATTCAATTTAGGTATTGTTCTACAATGAAGCACAGCAGGAATATTTGTCATTTTTGCAGCTAAGATTCCTTCAAGATTGGTTGCAGGCTGATTGTTCATGTATATCAAGTCTATCTTTAAATCTTTTACAAGTTTTGCGATAATTTTGGCGTTAGGTTTTATGCGAAAGAAATAGTCTACCCAAAAAATTGCATATTTTCTTAATTTTTTATTGAAAAACAGAAGAACTCTCAAAAATTCCTTTATAAATTTGACTTTAAACGATTTAGGTTGTTGTGGCAACAAAATAAACTTTACCCCTAACTTTTCAAGCTCTTTTTGAACGTTAGATTCAACCCCTTTGTTATAGTTGTGATAAAACAAAGCAGTAAAATTATATTTTTTCTTGTCTATTCGTTTTAAAAGTTCGATTAAGGAAATAGTCCCTCCGCCCCATTCTTTTCCTGTATCAAGGATTAGAATTTTATGGCTCATTTCCTTTCAACTCGTTAGTTTTTATTCAAACTCAAAATTAAATATAGCTTGAAAAAAGTTTTTTAAAAGCCTCTGAAACAGTAAAAAACAGGGGTTGCAATTTTTTTAAATAGGTATTAACTAAAATTTAAAAAAGTTTAATCAAAGACTTCAAGGAGGGTTTATCATGATCATCATTATGGAACCTCATGTTACTCAAGAAAGCCCTGAGTTTCATTCCCTATTAAAATATCTCGAACGATTTCCTCACTTACAGATCAAGGTGATAGAAAACAAAGGGGTTACCCGTACGCTACTTGAAGTACACCTGATAGGAGAAGACTATATGGTGTCTCAGGAAGATATAGAAAGCTTACCAGGGGTTGAAAAAGCCATAAAAGTTACTGCTAAATATAGATTGATAGGAAGACATGGGGTTCTTACTGACTTTGGGTTCACCTATAAGGACTTAAATTTTAGCCAGGATTCCTTCCATATCTTTGCAGGGCTTTGTGCTGTAGATACTTATGAAAATGCTGAAGCTATTTTTAAAGCTTTAAAAGAAAACGGGGTGTGTTGTGCCCGAATGGGTGCTTATAAACCAAGAACCTCGCCTTATGATTTTCAGGGATTAGGAAAAGAATGTCTTCCCTGGCTGTTTGACTTAGCAGGAAAATATGGGATTAAAGTAATAGTGATGGAGGTGCTCTCTCCTCATCATATAGATGAAATCAGAGAAGCCCTGGACCTAACAGGCCATCCTTGTGGGGTTATCCTACAAATAGGGACAAGAAACGCCCAAAACTTTGAATTGTTAAAAGCTGTAGGTAGACAGTTAGATTTTCCTGTGCTTTACAAAAGAGGATATGGACTTTCTTTAGAGGAAAGCCTGAATGCCGCAGAATACATAGCCTCAGAAGGAAATACCAACATCATCTTTTGTCTAAGAGGGGTTAGAACTCATTTAGGAGACCCGCATAGAAACCTGGTAGATTTTGCCCATGTTCCTGTAGTCAAAAGACTTACCAGATTGCCTGTATGCATAGACCCATCTCATCCTATAGGTTCCAGGATAAAAGCCCCAGACGGTATAAGAGATATCTATCATATAACTGCACAGGGGGTAATTGCCGGAGCTAATGCCATCCTGGTAGAGTTTCATCCCTGCCCAGAAAAGGCTTTATGTGATGGGCCTCAGGCCTTGCCATTAGATGAGCTTCCTCTTTATCTTGAGTATGTATACAAAGTCAGAGAAACTTACTTGGAATTAAAGAAACTCGTTAATCAAAAAGGTGTTTAATACCTGGTTTTTACCCTCTTTTGACTGGATACAGATAGAAGTTTCAGGTCTGTGTAATGCACAATGTTTTTATTGTCCCCATACCGTCTGGCGAAAAGACTGGTTAGGGGCCAATTTAAGTTTAGCTACTTTTAAGAAACTCCTTCCTTATTTTAAAAAAACTAAACTTGTTTATCTACAGGGCTGGGGGGAACCCCTTCTTAATCCTGAGTTTTTTGAGATGGTAAGGCTGGCTAAAGCCCAGGGAGTTAAAGTAGGTTTTACCACAAATGGCACCTTAATAAACGAAGACCTTGCAGAAAAAATAGTGTTTTCTAAGGTTGACGTTTTAGCCCTTTCTTTAGCAGGGATAGAAACCAACGACCGTTTAAGAAAAGGAACTTCTCTTAATCAGGTTTTGAAAGCTATAGAAACCATAAACTCTGTTAAGACGTTAAAACAGCAAAATCCTCAAATTCATATAGCTTACATGCTTCTCAGATCAAACGAGTATGAACTGGAAAGATTACCTGAATTTTTGGCAGAATATGGTATAAGAGAAATCATAGTTAGCCTTCTTGATTTCGTCCCCTCTAAAGATTTAGAGGAGGAATGTCTTGCTCCTCAAACTGAAGAGGATTTTAACCTCCTTAAAAAGCGGGCTGAAAAAGTGGCTGAAAAAGCTAAATCCTTGGGCTTAAAGATGATTTTCAACCTACCGTCGCCTTGTTCTCAAGGAAGGGTATGTAGCGAAAACCCGATAAAAAGCCTTTTCATTAACTCCCTTGGAATGGTATCCCCATGCGTGTTTACAGGAATTCCAGTCAAACAAAAAACAAACGTCTATTTTGGTAACATCCATCAAGAAACCCTTAAGGCTATATGGAATAAACAGGAATATAAAGAGTTTCGAGAGGCTCATCTTTCTCGAGCTAAACCACCGGTTTGTGCAACCTGTCCCAAAGCAAGGATTGAGTTAGTCTTTTAATCCCTAAAGTAGTAAAATTAAAAAATAGAGGTAAAATAAAGTCCTTATGATTATATCCTTTTTGCCTACTTTTAAAGGTGATGTTAACTATTTTTTGTTCGAACCTTTAGATAAGGATTTTTTTGACCTTTTATCCAAAGCCAAGGCAGTGATCTTCCCTCCTACAGTTACTTCAGACCTTTATTTTTTGGTAAAAAATTCAGGTGTTCCTGTTTTTCCTGAATATACTTTAAGGTTTCAATATCCTGGGAAAATCGGACAAATTTTTATGTGTAAAAACCTAAGACTTCCTCATCCAGAGAGTGTGGTATTGCCAAGGCTTTGTGGATTAGAAGAAAACCCTTATCGCAAGGGAATAAAACTCAGCTTTCCTGTGGTGGTTAAAGGCAACTGGGGAGACGAGGGGACAGAGGTTTTTCTCTTAAAAACTAAAGAGGATTTTTACAACTTTTTACCTACGCTTAAGACTTGGGAGAGGTCTGGTAGATATGGGGTGGTCTTCCAGGAATACATACCTGAGGAGTTTGACGCAAGAAGTGTGGTTATTGGGGATACCATTTTGGTTTTCTTCAGGGCAGGAGGGTTTAAGAAAAACCTGGTGCAAGAAGGTACCATAATCCCTCCTCCTCAACGGGGGTTAAAAAGAAGGGTGGTTGAACTTACCAAAAGAATTATAGCCAAAACAAGATTTAATCTGGTAGCCATAGACTTTCTTTTTAAAGACAAAAAACCCCTGGTAAACGAATTTAATTTTACCTTTGGAAGGCGAGCTTTAGGAGAAAAACGCTACGAGACCTTACTCAAAAAAGCTATCAAAAAATTTTTAGAAGAAGTTTTATGAAAAATCATGAAAAAGTTTTTTATCAAAACCTTAGGATGTAAGGTAAACCAAGTAGAAAGTGCTTACATCGTAGAAAAACTCACAAAAAAAGGGTATATACTGACTGAAAAAGAGGAAGAAGCTGATTTTTTCATCCTTAATTCCTGTATAGTTACCGCAAGAGCAGAAGCTGAGGGAAGGAAGCTTATTAAAAGATGGAATAAGTTAAACCCCGATTTAATCATCGTTGCAGGTTGTTACCCTCAGGCTTATCCGGATAACCTTAAAGGTTGGGGAGAAAAGGCTCAGATTAAAAATCTTCTTCTCTTAGGGCAGAAAGAAAAATTAAAAATTGACATCTTTTTAGAAGAACTTCCTTTTTTAAAAGGCTATACCTTTTCTGAACCAAAGGTTTTTATCGAAGGTCTTTCTAAAGAAAAAGAAGTTGAGGCCCTTTTTATAGAAAGATACTTTTCTCGCTCAAGGGCCTTTATCAAAATTCAGGATGGGTGCGACCAATTTTGTAGTTATTGTATAGTTCCTTATTCAAGAGGAACGCCTCGGAGTTTGCCTTTAGAAAAGGTTTTAGCAGAAATCGAGAAAGTTTTGCTTGCTGGCTACGAAGAAATAGTACTTACAGGGATCCATCTTGGGCAGTGGGGAAAAGATCTGATGCCCAAACAGAATCTACCAGACCTACTTTGGGAAATAGAAAAACTCTTTGAGAAACAAAAAAAAGACCTGATTTTAAGGCTCTCTTCTTTAGAAGTAACAGAAATAACCCCTGAATTTTTAGAGTTTGCTAAAAGCAGTGCCTTTTTAGCCCCCCATTTTCATATCCCTCTACAGAGTGGTTCTGACAGAATCTTAGCCCTTATGAACAGACACTATACCGCTAAAGATTATTTAACTGTTTTAGAAAAACTCTATAATCTTTATCCCCAGGCAACCTTTGGAGCAGATGTAATCGTAGGATTTCCGTCAGAGGATGAATGGGATTTTCAAAAAACCAAAGAAGTGATAGAAAAATCTCCTTTAAACTGGCTCCATGTTTTCCCTTTTTCTCCAAGGCCTGGCACTCAAGCAGAAAAAATAACCCCAAAGGTCCCCCCTGAGATAATAAAATCTCGGGTAAACTTTTTAAAAAACTTAGGGAGCCAAAAAAGGGAAGTTTTTTTATCCCAAGAAGTGGGCCAAATTAGAAGGGCGGTGGTTGAGACCATCAAAGAAACTGAGGCTCAAGCCCTTTCAGAAAACTACATCTCCCATAAAATCATGTTACCTCAAGGTTTATGTTTAGCCAAAGGTAAAGTATTAAAGGTCAGGTTTATAGCTAAAGAAGGAGACTATTTATTAGGTGAAGTCTTATAAATCTTAATAAAAAGCAAGGTGTAATGAAAACCAGAGGCTAAGGTAAAAAAGATAACCAGCTGGCCAAACACAAAAATAAACGTAGGGTTTAACCGAAGGACCAGCAAATGGAAAAGATAGGTAAAGATAAACCCTATCTGTAAGGCAGTTGAAACCTTTCCTAAGTAGGTTGGTTGAAACTCTATCCTTTTTGAAGACCGTAAATAAAGATAAACAGCCCCAAGAAGAATACCTAAGTCTCTAATCAAAACGATGACAAAAAAATCAAAAGGTAGAAGACGATCATAATAAAGCAAGAAAAACATCACGTTTATAAACGTTTTATCTGCTATAGGGTCAAGGATCTTTCCCAGCTTGGTTTCCCAGTGAAAAGTCCTGGCAAGAAATCCATCTAAAGCATCGCTAAGTCCCCCTGTCAGAAGAAGAAGCAAAAACACATAAACCGGAAGATTTTTGGTCCATAAAATCGGAAAAACTATCGCAAGAATCAGTCGATAAAGGCTTAAAAGATTGGGAAGTTTTAGCATGTCTTTTAGCATCAGGTTCATAGATTTTAAATAATACCGTATTTTTAAAAACAATAAAGTTTTTAGACTTCGGAAATTTCAAGGATCTTTTCTATGTTAAAAACCCTTTCCTCACTTCGAAGTTTACAAAAAGCTCTTAGACCAAGGAAGGTTTTACCTTGATAACTCATCTCCTTCATTTCTAAAGGCACAATCCTTCTGCAAGTTTTTATGTTTGAACTTTTTAAATAAACAATTTCTATTTCTCTGTTTTGTTCTATAGCCTTTCTAATGGCTTCAATTTTTTCGTTTAAGCCAAGTTTTTCGCTTGCCTTGATATATTGAAAGTTTGTTAAAAATTTTACCACCTTTTTGTCTAACTTTATATGGCTCTTTTTAACAGGTTTAGTAAGCACGATCCCATCAAGACTAATCCCTCGAGAAAGAGCGACATATAACTGTCCATGGGCAAAGGTGCCTCTTTCTAAGTCTATTACGAGGTTTTTAAACGTTAGACCTTGACTTTTATGGATGGTTATCGCCCAGGCCAGTTTTAAAGGAAACTGGACAAAATGTCCTACAGATCTTACCTCTATTTTAGAAGAGGTTTTATCAAAATAATGTTCATATATATCCCATTTAAAAGGAGTTACCTCAACAAGATAGCCTCGCTGTAAATCTACTTCTATTAACTGCTCTTCAGGGTCTATGTATACCACCCTTCCTATGTCTCCGTTTACCCATCTACCTTGAGGGTCGTTGGCTACAAGCATTACCTGGGCACCTTCTTTAATCTTTAATTCTAACGGAGCTGGTAAATCCTCTGTTTCTATCTTACCGTGGATCTTGCCACAAAACTCAAAGGATTTGCCTGGAAGTCTTTCTAACCTGGTAAGGTTTATCTGTTCTGCTTTAGCGTTGGTGGTGGTAAGATAGACATATACCTCGTCTTCTTCAGGCTCAAAATTAGGTATTACCCTTTGATTAAGTATTTCTAAAGTTTCGTCTTTTAACATCCCGTTTCTTATCTGGTTTAAGATTTCGATAAAAGTCAAGTCAGTTTGACGATAGACCTTCTCAAACTCGATAAACTCAAAAGGGGTTTCTTTAAAGGCTTTAGAGGAGAAAAAATAAGGTGTTTCATAAAGATGGTTAAAGATTTCTTTTTCTTTTGAGGTAACCACCGGAGGTAGTTGGTACAGGTCTCCGATAAGCACCATCTGAACTCCGCCAAAGGGTTTCTTAGGGGAAGGGCCCCATCTTCTTAAAAAAGCCTCTATACAATCAAAAAGGTCTGCCCTTACCATAGAAATTTCGTCGATAATCAATGTGTTAAGGTGTTTATAAACCTCTCTTAGATCTTCGTTGGGTTGAAGCCGATATACCTTATCTAAGGTTATGTCTGGCCTAAAACCAAAAAACGAATGGATAGTTTGTCCCCTTACGTTAAGAGCCGCAACCCCAGTAGGAGCAAGGACTACCATAGACTTAGGAAGTTTTTTTATTAAATACCTAAGAAAGGTGGACTTGCCAGTCCCAGCACGACCGGTTATTAAAAGATTTTGATGAGAGTTGGCAACAAGTTCCCAGGCCTTTTTAAACTGTGGATTAAACTCAATATCCTTCATAATCCTTAGCCTTATTTTAACCTCTATATTCTAAAAATAAAACTCAGAATAGCCAACGGTTGCCATAAACTTAGATGGTGCTATTTTAAAAATACCTGATATTACCGATCTTAAGATTTGAAAAGAAAGTTATTTACCTGTAAAATTCTTTCATCGATGAATCAGATTGTTTTGATCGGTAGTACATAGGGAATTAACTAAAAAATTTAAGGCAAAACACGGTAATGGGTAAAAAGCTTTTTATAGTTGAATCTCCAACCAAGGTTAAAACTTTACAAAAGATTTTATCTTCAAAAGACTTTATCTTTAAAGCCACCTTTGGTCATATTAAAGACTTGCCTCCGAAAACCTTAGGAGTTGATTTAAACACCTTTCACCCTTCTTTTTATTATATAAGTTCAAAGAAAAAGATACTTTCAGACCTGAAAAAATTAGTCTCTAAAGTTGAAGAAGTTTATTTAGCTACCGACCCAGACCGAGAGGGAGAAGCCATAAGTTTTCACCTCTATGAATACCTAAGCTCTGTTAACAAAAACTTAATCTTTAAACGGGTAGACCTTATAGAAATTACTGAGTTCGGGGTAAAACAGGCCTTAAATTCTGTAAGAGACCTTGATAAAGGGCTTTACCTTGCTTACCAATCAAGAAGGGTCTTAGACCGTATCATAGGATATCTAATTTCTCCTAAACTTTCTAAAGCCCTTAACCTTCCTCTTTCAGCAGGAAGGGTTCAAAGTCCTGCTTTGAGGCTGATTGTTGAACGTGAAGAAGAGATAGAAAAATTTGTCCCTGAAACCAGTTTTTCCTTAAGGGTTAAGGTAAAAGATAAAAATAACAACGTTTACGAACTCGATTTATGGTTTAAAAAAGAGCTATATAAAGACAAAGACCCTAAAAAGTTAGAGGATTTTTTTTACCATTATTTAGCTGGTAAAACCCTTTCGTTAGACAACATAACCGAAAAAAAGGCTCTTAAACAACCTCCTTATCCTTTAAAAACTACCACCCTTATAGAGGCAGCAGGAAGTTCCTTAGGGTTTAGTCCCAAGGAGACGATGGCACTTGCTCAGGCTCTCTATGAAAAAGGATTGATCACTTATATGCGGACTGATTCGGTAAGGGTTAGTCCTGTAGCCAAAAAGGCTGCTAAGGATTTTATCCTTGCGAATTTCGGAGAAAAATATCTGGGAAAGGAAAGGAGAGTTAAAGCCTCTAAGTTTGAACAAGGTGCCCACGAATGCATAAGACCTACCAACCTTTTCCAAGAGCCCAAAAATTTAACCTCAAAAGAAAAGGCCCTTTATACGTTGATTAAAAACTTTTTCTTAGCAAGCCAAATGAGTCAGGCGGAATTTTTGGAGTTAACCTATGTTTTTGGAAAAGATCTTTTACCTAAAGGATGGTTTTTGGTTACCAAGCGTAAGACCTTGGTTTTTGAAGGATTTTTAAAGGTTTTAAAAGGAACAGAGAACTATGACCTACCTCTTGGGCTAAAAGAAGGAGACCAGCTCAAGGTGCTCTCTTTTGAAATAAGAGAACATAAGACCAAACCTCCTGAAAGATATACCCCCCACAGCTTAGTAAAAAAACTTGAAAGCTTAGGGATTGGAAGGCCTTCTACCTATGCAACCATCCTGGATGTGTTGTTTAAAAGGAACTACATAGAAAAAGAAGGAAAGTCACTTAAACCCACCCCATTAGGAAGATTGGTATGTCGCTTACTTTTAGAAGGAGCTAAAGTTTTTATGGACTATAAATATACCGCAGAGATGGAAGAAAAGCTTGACCTTGTTGCCAGGGGCGAAGCTACTTATGAAAGTGTAGTAAAAGAGGCCTATGAACTGATAAAGACCTGTCGTTTTCCTTCGAGGGTTTCCACATAGGGAGGATAAATTTTATTTTTAAACCTGCCTTGACAAAATAAAGAGAAAAGAGTAAATTTAAAAATATCATCTGGGCCGTTAGCTCAAACGGTAGAGCAATGGACTCTTAATCCATAGGTTGGAGGTTCGAGTCCTCCACGGCCCATTGATTTTCAGTCTACCTACCACACATCTACCACACATACCACATACATAGACTTATTATATCTATATACATAAAAAGTCAAGGACTATCAGAGAAATTGACTTAGTTCAGAATATTTGTAAAAGTCAAAAGAATTATTAGCTTGTGATTTTTTGATTCCTGTGGTAGAAATAAAAAGAGATATACTGTTTTAAAGACAAAATTTCATCATTCTTTGCACGATTGAGGTCTAATATATTTATAGGAAAAACCTAAAAAATTACTGAGGAGGGCAAGGTATGAGTAAAGGCAGAGAAGATGAGGTTTTAGACAAACTTTTGACGCTTTTGGAAGAGAGGCTTAAAGAAAAAGTAGAAAGAGTCACACGTACCACACGCTTACCGCACACAAAAGGCAAGAAAGTAAAAAAGGAGCCAAAGGTTGGATTCTATCTTCTTATGTCGCACAAACTATACGTGCAGTTGAAAAACTACGTTGAGGCAAACAAAAACGAAACGATGAGTCAGATTATCATTTCAGCACTAGAAAAAGAATTGAAAGAAAGATATTTAAAATTTTCTTCTAGAGTACATGAATAAAAACTATCAAAAAGGAAGAAACTTTGAGTACTACGTCAGGAAA
>NZ_JASUTP010000016.1:0-32701 GCF_030445475.1 Thermodesulfobacterium sp.
ATCCACCTCTACCGGACTGCAAAGGTCGTTGTCATATGCCCTGACCCTTAACTTACCATCAGGTTTTACATCTACCGCTGAAACCCTTCCTCCCCTTATTACCTTGGCTCCAAGTTGTTTGGTAGAAACATAAAACTCTTCGAAATCCTTTCCTGCAGTCCTCACGTCTATGAAGAAAAGATATAGGTCTATGTCTGGATACTTCTCTTTGAGAATCTTGGCATGCTTAAACATATACATACAACAAACCTTTGAACAATAACTGTGATGTCTTTCATCTCTGCTTCCTACACAAGAGATGAAGGCTAATTTTTTGGGCTTTTGCCCGTCAGAAAGTCTTTTAAGCTGCCCTTCCGTAGGCCCTGTAGCAGAAATAAGTCTTTCAAACTCAAGGGCAGTAAGAACATCAGGACAATTAGGGGAGTATTCCTTAAAATGATGTTTGTCCATAACCTTAAACCCTGTAGCCAGTATTACAGCCCCTACCTTTACCTTGATAAACTCATCCTTGTCCTCATAGTTGATCGCCCCCGCCGGACAACCCTCGATGTTCTTGCTAGGTATACCCTTCTGACAGATCTGACAGGCTGTCTTACCTGTCTTTCTCAAAGTCTTAAAATACAAACAGTTGTCTGCGTCTATCACCGCCTTCTTAGGCACTGCCTGTGGAAACTCTATGTAAATGGCTGGTCTTTTATCCAAACCAAGGTTAAACTCGTTTGGAGCCTTGGAAGGACAAATGTTCATACAGTGACCACAACCTGTGCACTTATCCCAGTCTACATATCTGGCTTTTTTCCTGATGGTAACCTCAAAGTTTCCTACATAACCCTTAACATCTTCTACCTCGGCATAGGTGATAAGTTCGATGTTAGGATGCTGGGCAACCTCAACCATCTTTGGGGTTAAGATACAAGCTGAACAGTCCATCGTAGGAAAGGTCTTGTCAAGCTTGGCCATAACCCCACCGATAGAAGGCTGTTTTTCTACCAGATAAACCTTTAAACCTATCGTTGCCAGGTCTAAAGCAGCAAAAATACCTGCGATCCCACCACCTACCACCAAAACAGACTTTTCTGCATCCTGAAAGCGGTCTTCTAAAGGTTCAGCCAATCTTACCTTAGCCACCGCACTGGCAACAAGCCTTTTAGCCTTTTTGGTAGCCCCCTCTTTATCATGCCAATGAGCCCAGCTATCCTGGTCTCTGATGTTAGCCATCTCGCAAAAATATTTGTTCAAACCAGTTGACTCTACCGCTGCCCTGAAAATAGGCTCATGAGTTCTTGGAGTACAAGCAGCAACCACAACCCTGTCAACCAGCCCTTCTTTAATATCATTCTTGATCAACTCTTGCCCAGGGTCAGAACACATAAACTGATAGTCCCTCACAACCACTACATCAGGTAAGGTCTTAGCAAACTCTACTACTTCCTGGATATTAACCGCACCCTTAATGTTTTCTCCACAATGACATACATATACACCTACCTTAGGCATTTTACCCCTCCTTTTGATAATAGTATTATTTTTAAGTTAAGTTTTTATTACAATTTCAATACTAAGTCAAATAGATTTTTTCAATATAAAATATACGTTTTATTTGCAATAAGTAATAAAAATTTATATTTAAAAAATAAATAAAATTTGTCTTGATATATTAAATTTTGTCAATAAAAAATATATTTTGAATAAGTTAACCCTTTTACGATTTCATCTTTACAGAAAAATTTTTGGTGTTTATAATAGATTCCAAACAAAAGACCAAAGCGGAGGAAGGATAGATGGCTACGATAGGTTTTATCGGCGGGGGAATGATGGCAGAGGCTATCATCAAAGGATTGTTAGACAAAGGACTTTTTAGTCCAGAAAACATTTTTGTTTCTGAACCAGTGGCAGAAAGACGCGAATACCTGAGCTCTACCTATAAAGTCCACACCGTAGACCAAAATGAAAAGGTTTTAAAAGGTTGTGCAAAAATAATTTTGGCGGTAAAACCCCAGGTAATGAAAAAAGTTTTGGAAGAGATAAAAGAACATATCGATATAGAAAAACATCTTTTAATTACCATCGCTGCAGGACTTCCGATCAGTTTTTACGAAAAATTATTACCTCAAGGGACAAGACTCATCAGGGTTATGCCGAATACCTGTGCCATCGTGCATAAAAGCATAAGTGCTTTAACCAAGGGAAGCTTTGCTACTGAAGAGGACTTAACTTCGGCAGAAAAGCTTTTTTCTGCCATAGGTGAAACGGTGGTGGTAGGAGAAGAGCTGATTGATGCAGTAACTGCTCTTTCAGGAAGTGGACCTGCTTATGTAGCTTTGTTTATAGAGTCTTTAGTAGACGGAGGGGTAAGAGCAGGTTTGCCAAGGCCTCTGGCAGAAAAGCTGGCCCTGGCAACTGTTGTAGGCTCGGTAGAAATGATGAAAAAACTAAAAAAGAACCCCTATGAAATCAAAGCCATGGTAACCTCTCCTGCCGGAACCACCATAACCGCTTTAGAGGTTTTTTACCAAAAGGGATTTCCTGGAACAGTAATCGAGGCCATATATAAGGCTTACCTAAGAAGTAAAGAACTAAGCGAAGCTTTCAGTTAAGGGCTTCCATAACCTGTTGATGAAAATAATGCCTAAAATCCCTTATTTTTAGGTTGTCCCTGGTAGGATGCACCCTGTTTGACAAAAGTACGATGATAATTCCCTGGTCAAAGTCTATCAAAAAGGAGGTCCCGGTAAAACCGGTGTGTCTCAAAGTATTAGGAGAAATTTTATCCTTCAAAATTTCTTTTTCCTTAGGATTGGGCAACATAAAACCTAAGGCATATTCAGAATTTTTTTCCCTAAAATTTACAAAAGTTCTTAAATGCTCAGAAAAAACCGATTCCTCTTGTTGATAAGCCTTTAGCAAAAATTCTAAAACATCAAGAACTCCGTAGATGTTACCAAATAGCCCTGCTACCCCAGAAACCCCACCCAAAGCCCGGGTGTTTTCGTCTTCAACAACTCCTCTCAATAGTTTTTTACCCCAGGGGCAAACAGAGGTAGGGGCTATATATTCCTGGTCTATTCCTTTTTTTAGAGGATTAAAACCTATAAAAGACTTTTTTCCTAAAGAAATTCTTTTTTTAGCCTGTTCAAAGATTTTTTCTAAAGGTTCTCCAGATAAGTTTTCTAAGAGATAGGTTAACATAAAGTAACCAAGGTCTGAATATAAGCTTTTCTCCCCAGGAGTATATTCCAAAGGCATTTCTTCTATTTTTCTTATTATATATTCTAAGGGCTTTTCTGGTCTTTTTTCTAAAATTTCCTGATAAAAAGGGTACCATGCTTTGAGACCTGAGGTATGGTTAAAAAAACGATAAACGGGAATTTCAGAAAGAGGAGGTTTAAGGTCCAGGTAATTTTTTACAGGAGAAAAAAGGTCTGCTATCTTGGAGTTTTTAGCTAAACAATCTAAAAATCCCAACACCAAGGCTAAAGGCTTGGTAAGGGAGGCAAGGTCAAAGATGGTGTTTTCTTCTACAGGTTCGGTATATGGGGTTAAAGCCTGATAACCAGCCCCAACTATGTATCGCCTCTGTTGATAGTAAACCCCTGCAACTGCACCAGGGAAAACCTCTTTTTTTACCCCTTCGTTTAAAAGCTCAAAGAGTCTGTTCAGGATTTTCATGTTTTTCTTCAACCTTTTTCTGCAGTTTTCTTATCTCAAGTTTTAGCTTTATCATCTGGGTAATCGAAACCATAATTCCAAAAAGTACCCCTAAAATAAAACTTATGATGATGACTAAGGCTAAAGGGATGTTTTCCAAAGTAACCCCAGGGAAAATATGTAGATTAACCTTTGGGTCTATGTTAAAAACTACAAAGAAAACCAACAACAATATCAAAACCAACCAGAGTATCAACCTAAGAAACATCCATAACCTCCTTTAAAAGTTCTTTAACCCTTTCCAAGGAAATATGATAAGTTTTCTTACAAAATTCACAGGTAACAGAGACAGGCTTTCCTTCTTTTAAAAAACCCTCAAGTTCTCCTCTTCCCATGGCTATCAAAACCTCTTCTACCCTTTTTTCAGAACAGGTACATCTCCAGGCTAAAGGCCTTTTTTCTAATATTTGAAGGTTTGGGAAAATCATCTGTAAAATCTCTTCTGGGGTTTTACCTGAAGATAAAAGTGAGGTAACAGGAGGGAAATTTTTAAGTTTAGCCTCTATTTCTTCTAATTCAGACTCGGTTGCCTCTGGCAGTTTTTGGACCAAAAAACCACCTGCAGCAAGGATGGTTCCGTCTCTATCAACCAAAACCCCCAAACTTACGGCAGATGGGATTTGTTCAGAAACGGTTAAATAATAAGCCAAGTCTTCGGCAATTTCTCCTGAAATCAGTTCTACAGACCCATAATAAGGCTCTTTCAACCCTAAATCTTTTACCACAGAGATAAAACCTTTTTTTCCAACCGCAAGCCCAACAGGAAGTTTTCGGTTGATAGGGTCTATATAAACGTGAGGATTTTGTACCGTTCCCCTTAAAAATCCCTGATAATCACCTTCTGCTAAAATCTCACCGAGTGGACCGTCTCCCTTGATCTGCAAAAGGACCTTACCTATCTTCAGGTCAGCAGAAAGTAAAGCCACCCCTGCTAAAGCCCTTCCCAACGCAGCTGAAGCCACAGGGCTTAACCCTTGCAGACGACGAGCTTCCTCTACTATCTCTTTACAACAAACCGCATAGACCCTAAAATTTTTATCTACAGGTAACCCTCTAACCAAATAAGCCATGTTTCTTTTTTAGCTCCTCCATCTCTTGAATTATTTTTACAGCAGAAGTGGGGTCTATCAAGTTGGCAACCCCTATTTGAAAGGCTTTAGCACCGCAAACCAAGTATTCTAAAGCATCCTTTCCAGAAAGGATGCCTCCGCTACCTATGATAGGGAGTTTAACCTTTTGGGCAAGTTCGTATACCAACCTTAAGGTTAAAGGTTTTATGGCAGGACCTGAGAGACCTCCTTTGATAACCTTTAAAGGTGCTAAACCTATCACCCCTAAAGCAGGATAAGTATTGGCTACTACTAAAGCATCTACCCCTTCTTTTTCACAGATTTCGGCTATTTCATAAACTGGACCTACAGGAGAAAGCTTTACTGCTAAAAACCTTTCCCAAACCTTTCTGACCTCTTTTACCAGGGTTTTAACCCCCTTTGGGTCAGAGGAAAAGGCTATACCACCCTTCTTAACGTTAGGGCATGAGATGTTAAGCTCTATACCATCTACCTTTTCTTCCTTAAAACCTTCAGCAAGGGCTACAAAGTCCTCTACTTCCTCTCCGTGAAGGTTAATGATGAGTGGCACCTCGTAAGAAAGAAGCTTAGGGAGATAGTCTTTTTTAAAGACCTCTAAACCCGGGTTTTCAAGCCCTATGGAATTGATCAATCCACAAGGAGTTTCATAAAGACGAGGAGGGGGGTTGCCTTTCTTAGGAAAACGAGAGATTCCTTTAGAAACAAAAGCACCTATGTTAGATTTAATTTCTTCCTTAGTAAGATAGAGGTCTAAGTTTTCTCCAAGGCCCCAGGTACCTGAAGCCAGCATTAGAGGTGTTTTAAGTTCGAGATTTCTGATTTTAAGATAGGGCCTCAAAGTCAATCTCCTCTGCTAAAAGAGTAGGGCCCTCTATACAAAGATGAGCATAATTTCCGTTTTTAAGCGGAATTACACAGCCTTTACAAAAACCTGTACCACAAGAAAGAAAGGTTTCCATAGTAAGATAGGCCTTTACCCCAAAACTTTGGGCTATTTTTGCTACTGCTTTTAACATAGGCAAAGGACCACAGGAAAGCACGTCTACCTTGTTTTTTTCTAAATACTTTATCAAAGGTTCGGTAATCAACCCTTTATAGCCTTGTGAGCCGTCTTCTGTAGCTATCTCTACCTTAGTACCGATACCCTCTAAAAAGGGATAACAAACCAGGTCTTCTGCTGTACGAGCCCCATAAAAAATTTTCTTGGGTAACACATAGGGATGGGTTTTTCTTTTTATGCTTTCTAAAAGATAGATAAAACCTGCTATTCCTATGCCTCCTGCACAGATTACATAGTTTTCAAGCTTAGGAAAGGGTTTCCCAAGGGGACCTAAAAACTCAATCTTATTTCCTGGTTGAACCAAAGACAAAGCTTTGGTCCCTTTTCCCACCACCTGGTAAAGCACGTAAAAACTATTCTTTTTTACATCATGTATGGTAAAAGGCCTGGGAATAAGAGGGTCAATCCTTTCGTTAATTTTGATCTTGACAAATTGCCCTGGGTTAAAACTAAAGATTATATCTAAATCTGTTTTTACCCTCAAAAGATAAACGTTCTGAGAAAGAGGAAGATTTTTTATAACCTCGCCTTGATACATGTTAAAAAATTTCCTCTAAAAAGGAAAGAGATTTTTTGTCTCTAAATTTTTCTCTTAGTTCTTGTAAAACTTCTCTAAAACTTTTTTCTTCTGTTACATGGGTCCGATAAAGTGTACCTACCCAGGATCTAAGGTCTTTTTCCTCAGGGAGGACAGGTAACTCGTCTACATCTACGTTAGAAAGAATATAAGGAGGCACTTCTTCTACTTTTCCGTCCTTATAATCCTTTAAAAACTTTAAAAGGTCAAAAAGGTTACCATATAGTCCCCCCATATCTATGTTTTCAGCTAATTGTAAAGCCAGGGTCCCAACATAAAACAAAAAAGGAGGCAAAGATGCCTCTCCCTGTTCACAGCTTTTGGTTGAAGCCATTATCCTGCACATAAGAGGACGATAAGGATAAACCATACAAAGCCCTTTTTCGTCTAAAAAAGGACACGTAGACAAATGAGGGGGATAATCCTCTAAAGGGGGCTCTGTACCTTGAAGATAGCAAAGGAGGGTCTGGTTATGGGTAATCTTTGGCCTTGGATAATTTTGGAGATGCGAGACCCTGGTTAAAACCTCGGGACTAATCTTTTCTAACAGATGGTAAGCCTCTAAAGAAGTAGCATAAATACGCTGTGTGCAGCAAAGGTTACAACCTGGTTTACAAAAAAGATCCCAGGCTTGATAGGTGTTTTCTAAGTGTTCATAAAGTTTTTTCAATAATTCTAATTTGGTAGCAACCTCAAAATCTAAGAAAACGTTAATCTTTAGAACCTCCTAATCTATTTATTTTAAATTTTATACAGATTTTGTTAAAACACAACTACTAGACAACCTAAAAAAAGCTTAAAAAAGATAAAAAAAATAATTTTTACGCTTTTAAAACCCAAAAATCTTTAAAAAGAACTTTTTTTAAAATTTTACTTGACTTTTGCCAATTTTTTGGTATTTTTCTTATAAAACCTTTTAAAAAAATCTTTGCCATGTCAAAACAGTATAAATCTAAAATATTTCAAAATCCTTTTTTAGCCATATTATGGATCGTTTGTTGTTTTTTTCTTTTTGGTGCCTATCAAGTTGATGCAAAAACCAAAACTACCTCTAAAAAACCTTCAAAAACTAAAAAAGTAGCCTTGGTAAAAACTCCCAAAACTTCTAATAAAGTCATTACCTATAAAGTCCAAAAAGGAGACACCCTTTACGGCATTGCCAAAAAGTTTGGGATCTCGGTAGAAGACCTTAAAAGAATTAATCAGCTTAAAAATCATCAATTAAAACCTGGACAAACCATAAAGATTGTTGCTACCCAACCTATCTCAGAAGCAAAAACCGCTCCTTCCTCAAAAAACTTAATACAAACCTCCTTACCCGAAAGTCCTTCTGTTTATGTAGTAAAAAAGGGAGATACCCTTTTTAGCATCGCTAAAAAGTTTGGAGTCTCAGTAGAAGAACTAAAAAGAATAAACCAGCTATCAGACCATTCTTTAAAGGTAGGACAATCGTTGATAGTAAAAATTCCTTCTAACAAACCTATAGAATTTTTAGAACAAAAAACTGTAGAAAGTTCCCAACAAGAGGTTTCACAAAAAGTGGATTCACAACCACCACAGATTATCTCCCCAGAGGTTGACTCACCAAGGGTTATCTCAACTGAGGTTGTCTCTGCTACTCCCAAGAAGGTAGGACAAAAAGAGAAAATTCAATGGATAACCTATAAGGTAAAAAAGGGGGACACCCTTTTTAGCATCGCTAAAAAGTTTGGAGTTTCGGTAGAAGAACTAAAAAGAATTAATCATCTAAGTCATACTAAATTAAGAGTAGGCAAGGTAATTAAGGTAAAAGAAAAAAGGGTTTTAGTCCAGGAAAAAGTTAACCTACCCAAGATAGAAGCTCCTTCAGGCACAGGTTTTATCTGGCATAAGGTTAAAGAAGGAGAAACTTTATACAACATCTCTTTAAGGTATGGTATACCTATCGAGGATATTAAAAAACTAAACAACCTTGAAGACAACGTAATCTTTGTGGGGCAGGCCTTAAAGATCCCCACCTATGATGATGAACCTTTTGTGTTAGAAAACCCTGCGGTTGCCTTTCAAGAAAAAACAAAATCTCACAGCTTTTCTGATTTCTTTTTAAACAGATCTTTCTTAGACCAAGAGGATGAAAAACGATTGCAAGACAAGTTTATTGAGATAGCCAAACAATATGAGGATTATCGTTATAAGTTAGGAGGTAATGGCAACGGATATATGGACTGTTCTATGTTTGTAAAAAAGGTGTTTGAGAGTTTAGGAATAGCACTTCCGAGAACCTCAAGAGAACAGTTTTGGATAGGGGTTTCCGTGTCTAAAGATGAACTTATTCCCGGGGATTTACTATTCTTTGCTAAAAACAGAAGGCCTGAGAGTATAAACCATGTAGGTATTTACATAGGAAACAACCGTTTTATGCATTTTTCCTCTACTAAAAAGGGGCTTGCTGTAGATTCCTTAGACAGCAACTATTTCAGAAACCGGTTCGTTGGGGCCAAAAGGGTACTTAAAAACTCTGTCTTGTTCAACCTTTCCTCTTTTTCTGAAGATATAGGGTCTTAAACCAGGTTGCATTTTTAAGGATTTGTTTTACATTAAAACTCATGGAGAATCAAGATAAAGTGATCAGTCTTGAAGATTGGATAGACCTTTTTTGGCAATTTCAAGAAGAAGACATAAAATATTTTCAAAACCTTGTATCTACCCAAAAGTCATTTGAACCTGAAGAGATCTTGAAAAACATAAAAGAACGGGTCAATATGCGAAAAGTTTTTTACCAGTTTTACAAACACCTTTCGAAAAAAGATTTTTCTTCAGATCCCTCAGGAGAAATAGAGCAAAAATTAAGTGCTCTTTTCTATCGAGAAGAAATGATTACCAGGATGATAAACAAAGTTTTAGAACTTCTTTCTATAATGGTAGGGGTTGAAGAACAAAAAATACTTTTTGAAGTCCCGATAAACCCTCCTGTTTTTCATTAAAAATTCACCTGAGGTTTACACATGTTAAAAGAAAGAGAGATTTTAGAAAAAGCTAAAAGTGTGTTAGAAACTGAAAAATTAGGGATAGAAGAAGTTATAAAGAATCTTGATAGCTCCTTTGTAAAAGCGGTAGATATCATCTTACAAACTAAAGGAAGAATAGTAGTTACAGGGGTAGGAAAAAGTGGTATTATAGGAAGGAAAATTGCAGCTACCCTTTCTTCTACCGGAACTCCGGCTTTCTTTCTTCATCCTGTAGAGGCTTTACATGGAGACCTTGGGATGGTAACCCCTGAAGATGTGGTCCTTGCCCTTTCTTATTCAGGGAATACCCTTGAGGTTTGTGAGTTGGTAGCCATACTAAAAAAAAGAAACATAAAAATCATCAGTATTACAGGAAATTTAGATAGCCGGTTAGCCCAGCTTTCAGACGTGGTGATTAACGGAAGGGTACCCAAAGAGGCTTGTCCCTTTAACTTAGCTCCTACCACCAGCACTACCGCTTGTTTAGCCTTAGGTGATGCCCTAGCTATTTGCCTGTTTGAAATCAAGGGCTTAGGGTCTGAAGATTTCAGGAAAAATCATCCTGGAGGTTCTTTAGGGGAAAGGCTTAAGGTTAAGGTTAAAGAAATAATGCTTACCGGTGAAAACATTCCTAAGGTATTACAAGGTACCTTTTTAAAGGAAGCCATAAAAGAAATAGATCAAAAAAGGCTGGGATGCGTGTTAGTCGTAAACCAATTTAATGCTCTTACAGGTATCATCACCGACGGAGATTTAAGAAGGATTTTTTTAAAGTATGGCTCTATAGATAATCTTAAAGTAGAAGAAGTAATGACCAAAAACCCTAAAACCATACAAGAAAATGCCTTAGCTTACGAAGCCTTAGAAATGATGGAAAAACATCTGATTACGGTTTTACCGGTTGTGGACTTTGACGGAAAACTTACCGGGATTTTACATCTTCACGACATTTTAGGAAAGGGAACTTTTAAATTTACGGTGTAAAGTTTCTATCAAATAATTCAGGTTTTCCTCTAAAGGTTTTGTGGCATCTAATTTTACGTGATTAAACCAAGGAAGGATTTTTAAGTAGTTTTCTCTTACTTTGGTTAAAAACTCGGTTTTTTCAAAAAACGTAAGGTTGTCTCTGGTAGAGTTAAGCCTCTTTAAGGCCTCTTCTATCGTTAGGTCTAAGTAAACTACCAAATCTGGTAAAGGAGCGATGGTCTCGTTTTCTATAAAAAGGCTTTTTAAGTCAAACCCTTGAGCTCCTTGATAAGATAAAGTAGAAAGATAATATCTGTCTAAAACTATCCAGGCCCCTTCCTTAAGCTTAGGTAAAATAAAATTTTTTACGTTCCATTCCCGGTCTTTCAAAAAAAGTTGTTTAATCTCTAACGGATGTGCCTTTTTTTGTTGCAGCTTTTCGCGCAAAACTTTACCATAAGGGCCTTGAGAAGTAGGTTCGCATCCCCAAAAAACTGAAACTCCCTGAACCTCTAAAGCCTTTACCAAAAGCTTACTAATGGAGGTTTTACCTGCTCCATCTATTCCCTCAAAAACTATCAACTTACCCTTTCTTTTGAACTCTACTTTTAGTCTTTCTTCCAAAAAGTCCCGGTTGTCAGGGGTTACTTCACACCTTAAAGCTGGTTCAAAGGAAAAAACCTTTTTTAAAAAAGGTGTTTCTCCTTTGCCTACGGTTGCAAGTAAAAAACAAGAAGAACCTAAGAGCTTTTCTATAAAATGACAAAAACTCTTAGATAAAGCCTCCATCTTTCCTACTTCATCTATCACCCAAAAAACCTGAGCCCCGTCTATCAAATCTTTCTTATACTCTTCCAGAAGTGTTTCTAACCCCTCTAAAAACACCGCATATTTTCCTACAGTATGGTAAGTGTTTATAGACTCTGAGGGATTAACAAGGTCTTTTCTTTTGGCAAGGAGAAATTCTTTAGAAAGAAAAGGATCGATGATTTTAAAACCTTTTCTCTTGCTGTTTTCTCTGATTTCTTTGGTAAAAAAACCTCTTATTTTAAACGGAAGGTTTATTTCTGATAAATGTTTAGTCAACTTTTCGACTAAGGTAGTTTTGCCTACTCCAGGATCACCGGTGACAAAAAGTTTTGACCTTGGACCTTGTAAAAACATGAAACACTACGACTTTTTAGACTTTTTGATAGGTTTTGAAGATAAAAGGACGTAGGTTGCCCCTAACCCTCCATCACAAGGTCTGGCAGAACAAAAAGCCATAACATATTTTCTAAAAGGTCCCCTTTCAAGCCATTCTTTAACCTTGGTCTTTAGCACCGGCTCTTTTTTAGAAGAAAGGCCTCTTCCGTGGATGATAAGCACGCAATTATCACCGTTTATAATGGCCTCCCTCAAAAACTCTTCGAACGCGATTTTGGCCTCCTCTACAAACATCCCTCTCAAGTTTAAGGTTTTTTTAACAGAAAACCTCCCTTCTCTTAATTCATACACTAAACTTTTGTAAGTCTTGGAAAAACCACCTTCTATGTATTCTGAAGTGAGCCAAACCTTAAGGTCTATTCTTTTAGGAGGCCAATCCTTTTTAAGGTCCCAGAATGGTTTTTTAGGAGTAAAAAACCAAAGAAAGTTTTTTTTCTTAAGAGGTTTGGCCTTTTTAACTACCTCAGACCAGTCCCTTTCTTCACAAACAGAGGGTTTTTCTAAAAATAAAGGATCGTTTAACTTTAACTTTTTTCGGGGAATACTTATACCAAAGTATTCCCCGAGTGCTTCAAAAGGACGCTGCATAACCTTACTTTTTTAATCCTTTTTCAAAAACTCTTTCGCATTTTTTGGCAGCTGCCTCTGCCTTTTGTGCAGCTTCTTCAGCTTTGTTTGCCGCTTCTATTGCTTTTTGAGAAGCTTGCTTGGCCTCTGCTGTATCAACCTTGAGGTTGTCAACTTGAGACTTAAGACTTTCTACCTGAAGCTTTAAAGCTTTTAACTCATCCTCTACCTTCTTTACACACTCTGGACAAGCTGGTGGTTGTGGTGCAGGTTGAGCTACTGCCTTCTCTGGAGCTTCGATAGGGCAGCTACAACCAAAAGCTAACAACCCAGCAGAAACGATACCTAAAAAGTTAACCCATCTCTTTTTCATAACTTACCCCCCTTTTTAACGAGATTTTAGCCTTTAATACAACCTATAGGTATTAACTTGGCTACCTTTTTGGTAAGACCTGCCTTGCAGGTAGCCTCGATTACCTCGTTAACATCCTTATAAGCCTCTGGTGCTTCCTCACATAACCCTTTTTTAGATTTAGCCATTACTATGATACCCTTTTTCCTTAGATTTTCTATTATTTGGTCTGCCCTAAAAGTTTTAATAGCTTGATTTCTACTCATCGTCCTTCCTGCTCCGTGACAGGCAGAACCAAAGGCTTTTTCTTCTCCTTCTTCGGTGCCGACCAAAATGTAAGAGGCTGTCCCCATAGAACCACCGATGATAACAGGCTGACCTACCTTTTGATACTCCTTAGGCAACTCTTTTCTCCCGGGACCCCAGGCTCTCGTAGCTCCTTTACGATGGACATAAAGTTTTTTTAGTTTACCGTTTATCAGATGGTGCTCCACTTTACAGGTATTATGACTAACATCATAAAGTACTTTAAGGAATATCCCTGGGAATATTTCTTGAAAAACCTCTCTTACTAAATGGGTAATCACCTGACGGTTGGCTAAAGCACAGTTTATCCCGCAAACCATGGCTTTAAAATAGCTTTCTCCTTCAGGAGAGTCGATAGGGGCACAAACCAACTCTTTTTCTTTGATAGGGATACCATATTTCCTTGCAGCCTTGGCTAAAACAGGAAGATAATCGGTAGCGATTTGATGCCCCAAAGCCCGAGAACCACAATGAAAGGTAACTACCACCTGGTTTTTAAAAAGACCAAACACCTCAGCTACTTCCTGATTATAGATCTCAGAGACATATTGAATCTCTAAATAATGATTCCCTGAGCCTAAGGTCCCTATTTGTCTGTGTTGTCTCTTTTTGGCTTCCATAGACACAAAGCTGGGGTCAGCTCCAGGCATACAACCTTTTTCCTCTATATACTCCAAATCTTCTGGAATCCCATACCCCTTTTTTACCGCCCACTTAGCCCCCTCAACTAAGACCTCATCTAATTGAGAGGGGGAAAGCTTTATAGTTCCCTCCGAACCTACCCCTGAAGGAACGGTTTCAAAAAGCATCTTTACCAAAGTTTCTAAATGAGGAATTACTTCGTTTTTTTCTAAGGGAGTAAGAAGAGTTCTAACCCCGCAGGAGATATCGTATCCCACCCCACCGACAGAGATGATACCTCCTTCTTCAGGGTCAAAGGCAGCAACCCCTCCGATAGGGAAACCCATATCCCCAATGAGCATCTGGCATGGCGATAGAAGCCTTCACAATACCAGGAAGACTTGCTACATTACAGACCTGCTCATAGACCTTTTCATCCATTTCTTCAACTAACTTCTGACTGGCAAAAATTTTTCCAGGAACTTTCATATCACCTACAGGAGAAATTTCCCACTCGTATTCTGAAATTCTTTTTAATTTCTTAAGCTCCATAGTCCCTAACTACCAAAAGTAAATTTCGTATTAATATTTAAACTATTTTTATTTTAAAACTTACCGGTATAAAAGTCAAGCACACGCATTAGCCCTAATTTGCCGATAAAAATTTACAACCTATGAAAAATTTCTTCTTTTTGAATACTAAGATGAATTTGGTTCACAAAGCGGTATCTCTAGTAAGAAGGTTCTTACTTTGCAGGGATAGATACAATTAATAACTGTAGATTTTCTACCAAAACAATCTTTAATCTATCTTATAGAACTTTACAATTTCTACAAGATTTTCAGATGTAAGAGTATTTATTTTAAAATATTTACCAGAAAGCCATTCTGCAATTTTTAGTGCCATATCTATTTTTATAAATTTATTTTTCTTTTCTGTATCAACGACTACAAAATCGACTTTAGGTATATTTTTCAGTGTAGAACAGATTTTCCTGACTTCTTCAAATAAAGTGATAGAGGATTTTTCAGCGATAGGAACGTTAGCTTTGCCATCTGTGACGAGAATCATCAAAAAACGGGCTTCTGGTTCTTTTAAAGATGTTCTTTTTATCAACTTATATGCTTCCATAAGCCCTGCTGAAAGTGGTGTTTTACCTCCTGTGGGAATTTGTTTTAGTCTTTTTAAAGCAAGGTCATGAGAAGAGGTTGGGGGGAGAACTACCTCTGCACGGTCTTTTCTGAAAACAATCATCGCAACTTTATCTCTTTTCTGATAGCAATCCATAAGAAGAGACAGTATTGCTCCTTTTGTTTGTATCATCCTTTGCTCAACACCCATAGAACCAGAAGCATCCACAACAAATATAACAATATGGCTCATCTTTCTCTCTTTTTCTTTATATCTTAGATCCTGATCTTTTATGATAAGCTTATCTTTTCTACCTCTTACTTTTTGAAATGGGGCTGCTGCTCTAAGTGTTGCAGAAATGGCAATATCCTCTCTTTTTTGCATTAAACTTCTAACAAATCTTCCTCCTCTACCTTTTATTTTTGTTTTTGTTCTTCTTCCAAAAACTTCTCTCAAAATTCTATCCTTTTTTAATAAAATTCTTTTTACTTTAAAGCTGTCACCAACTGGAAAAACTTCCTCTTTTTCACTTGATGGCCTTTCCTGAGGACTTCCTTGCTCGGAAAATTGAGTTGATGAAGTATGTTTTGGTTTATTTTCTTTGTTTCCTCTTTCCTCTGTATTTTCCTTTCTTTTCTGCTCTTGTTCTTTCTCTTCTGTTTGAGGATTCTCAACCTGCCTTTTTCTGTGAATAAAAACAAGAGGAGCAACCCTATCAACATGTTCTTTTCGGATTTCTTTTTCTTCCTTATAAGCTGCATAGGCCTTTGAGGCATACATTAAAAATATATCAGCCCTATGTCCTGAAACAGCTTCTTTTAGCGTTAATTCGGCTATGTATTCTTTTATTTCATCTGAAAGTCTGAGTTGTTTGATAAATTCCTTTGACTTTAAAATTCTTTCTATTAACTGAAAATCCTTATTTTGATCTGCACAGTCGAGATTAAGTTTTACGATCTCTATCCTTTTATTTTTATCTTTAATTTCATCCATAATCACGCACATACCAAATCTATCAAGAAAATGAGCTGAAAAATCTCCTTCCTCTGGGTTCATCGTTGCAAGAATCTGAAATTTAGCTGGCTCTTTTAGTGTAATTCCTTCTCTTTCAATGATATTTTCCCCTCTTGATTGGACTTCAAAAATCAGGGAGAGTATATCATTAGGGAAAAGGTTTATATCTTCAATCATAAGAAATCCCCCGTGTGCCTTTGAAACAAGTCCTTTTTGATAAATTCTTCTACCTTGCTTAACTGTCTCTTCAATATCAATTCCGCCTAAAACTGCCTCTTCAGTAGAATTCATGGGAAGTTCAACAAAAGGAATATTAAGAGCCTGAACAATATTTTTGAAAGCTTTTAAGAGGGTGGACTTGCCTGTTCCTCTCTTACCAACTAATAGAAGTCCACCACAGTCTGGCAGTATTGCATTTAAAATCAGAGCAAGTTTTGCCTGTTCTTGGTCTACAAAATCTGAAAAAGTCATTCTATATTCGTGTAATAACTTCGTTAAGCTTTTCCAGTTCTGTTGAGATTTCTTCAAAAGGTAGTCTTTTAAGCCTGTGTTTTAAAGCTAAAGGCGCAATTTTTTTAATATCATCTGGAATAATCTCTTTTCTTTCATTATACGCTGCATGAGCACGGGCAGCTTTTAACATCACTATGTCTGCTCTATGACCATCAAGATTTAATTGAGAAGTAATCTCAACAACTTTAGAGAGAGCGTCTTCAGTAATTTTTACGTTTTTAAGATTCTCTTTTGCCTTTATGATCCTTGCGGCAAGGCTTTGTTGATGAGGTTCCCATTTTTTTAAAAAACCTTCAGGATCATCATCAAATTCGGCTTTTCTTTTAAGTACTTCAACTCTTAAACTCTTTTCTTTTAATGAATTAACAAAAACACACAGTCCAAATCTGTCGAGAAGTTGTGGACGGAGTTCTCCTTCTTCAGGGTTCATGGTTCCAACAAGAATAAATCTTGCAGGATGAACAAAGGAGATCCCCTCCCTTTCGACCGTGTTTACTCCCATCGCTGCAGAATCCAAGAGTAAATCCACAATGTGATCTTCTAAAAGATTCACTTCATCAATATAAAGAAAGTTTCTGTTGGCCTCTGCAAGAATACCTGGCTCAAAGCGTTTTTCGCCTTTTTTTATTGCATGCTCAATATCAAGGCTCCCAACAACCCTGTCTTCGGTTACTCCAAGTGGAAGCTCAACCACTCTCATCTTCTTTTTTTCAAACTCTAATGTTTCGTTATTTTTAATTTTTTCTAAACAATCACTGCAAAAAGGCCCTTCCGGGGAACAGTTGAATCTACAACCCTTAACCACTTCTATCTCAGGAAGTAAATCAGCCAAAGCACGAACAGTTGTTGATTTAGCAGTTCCTTTTTCACCCATAATAAGTACTCCACCGATGCTTGGGTCGATCACATTAAGAATTAATGCAAGCTTCATCTCTTCCTGATCGACAATAGCAGTAAATGGAAATATCATTTTATTACCTCTCTCATTTTATTTTTCCAGAACTCTACCTCTTCTGCTGTTATAACATCAATTGAACCTCCTTGAAAATCCCCTTTAATATCTCCCATTTTTTCTTCTATCCAGCCTTCAATTTCAAGATAAAATACCTTCAAGACCTCTTTTACATCCTCGGAAGGATTCCACAATCCGCGCTCCATCGCCTCAATAAGTCTTCTGGCAATCTCTTCCATCGCCCATGGATTATGTTCCTCAAAAAATTTTCTATTTTCCTCGTTCATGATAAATGTTCTTGCTATGTCATCAAATATCCAGTCATCAACTTCTTTAGTTGTTGCTTCCCAACCATAGACTCTTCCTATTCTTTTTGAAATATCCCCAGCACCTTTATATCCGTGTCTCTTCATTCCCTCAATCCATTTTGGATTTAGAAGCTTTGTCCTTACCACACGTCTTATCTCATCAGAAAGTGTTCTTACCTCTACATGGTCAGGATTTCTTGTATCTCCATAGTAGGTTTTTACCTCCTTACCACTTAAATGCCTTGCTGCAGCTGTCATTCCTCCATAAGTTCCAAAATAACTGCAACATCCCAAAAGATCGTACTCGTCTGATACTACTTTATTGTAAGTAATATCAACGCTTTTTAAAATCTGGGCAAACTCTTTATGCTTGCTTTCACCCCAGATTCCCTTTCCGTAGGCATATCCATTCCAGTAAAGAAATACTTCCGCAAGGTCTTTTTCTTCTTTCCATGCCGAAGCATAAACAGCAAGCTGAGTCCCTGCTTGATAGGTACCAGGCATTGAGCAGAAAACTCTTAATGTTGCTGAACGAAAGTCAACTTCATTTTGAGCAATTAACTCTAAAGTATGCTTGCGAACAAAATTCATATCCAATGGCTCATCTAAAGAGGCAACTACTTGTATGGCCTCATCTATAAGTTCGATGCACATCGGGAAATTGTCTCTTGTAATACCTGAGACCCTGATGGTGACATCAATGCGGGGTCTACCAAGCTCATTTAAAGGAATTATTTCAAACCCTTTGACCCTTCCATTGGAAAGCCATATAGGCTTTACTCCTAAAAGATACATAATCTGACCCATACCCTCTCCATCTGCCCACATGATGTCTGAGCACTGCCAATAAATAGCAACATTTTCTGGATATCTCCCCTCTTCAGTAACATGCTTTTCAATAAGTTTTTCAGTAAGTCTTTTACCAATCTCAAAGGCAGTTTTTGTAGGAACTCTGTGGGGATCAAGGCTGTAAAAGTTTCTCCCTGTAGGTAAAACATCATCCCTTCCACGGGCTATCAATCCTGAAGGACCTGGAGGAATATACCCTCCAGAAAGTCCATGAAGTAAAGATTCTATCTCACGTGATTCCTCAATCTTTCTGTTAATTTCAAGAATTTTTTCCTTTATTGCCTTCCATTCTGGTCTTTGCCAGTCAATCTTCTTTAAAATTTCCATCAGTTAACCTCCTGAAACAAAACTTTTTTTATCACTTCTTTGCCTATCCTGTCTATCTCTTCTAAAATTGCACCGTAGGATTTGCCTTTTTCAGGATCAAAACCCTGAGGATTCGAAACAAGATCTGAAAGCTCGTATCCAAGTAATTTTGCGATCTCTTTTCTCAGTGAAACTTCACTTCCTGCATCGTATCTTAGAATTGAATAAATAAAATCAATCCTTCTTTCTGCCTCTGGAACCCTGCCAAAAACATGCATACCATCCTGGATCTGGGTATTTCTAATAAGCGAAAGCTTTGCATGCGCTTCTTCCACAATTTTCTCAAAGGGTATCTGATGCAGCTCATCATGGCTTAACTCTGAAAGTGAAATCTTCTTGCCCTGCCATAAAACTTTTATCTCTCTGTCAAGCTTTGATTTGGTAATCGCATGTATTATCAAGTGTTCAAGAACATGAAGCCTTGCAGGTTCTTTTTTCTTTGCCTCTTCATACTCACCAAGGAGTCTGTCAAGCTCTAAAAGTTCATCGTAAAGTCCTCCTTCCGTAAGGACAGTCTGCATGTGATCAACAAGAACTGCCAGAGAGCGTCTCTTGGCGATGGTACCCTCAGGTGGATTGTCGGCATTGTAAATATAAAGGTGAGGCATTGTATCAATACCAATGTCAGGAAAACAGGCTTGAGAAAGGGCAACCCCTTTACCTGGCAAAAATTCAAGATTTCCATGAGTGCCTACATGAACTACTGCATGAGCTTTAAACTCACGGGAAAGCCACTTATACGTTGCCACATACTGATGAGGTGGTGGTGTATCGGGATCGTGAAGTATTCTACAGACCTGTCCATCGCATCTTGCTCCTGCACATCCTCTTTTTGGTTGAACCATAACCAAAACATTTCCAAATCTAAGCCCTGTGATTACGATTTTTCCATCGTAAACCATTGCAGGAGGTATTTCATTTTTGTGTTCCCCTGGAGGCTCTCCCCATGCCTCAATCATTTTTAAACGGGTCTTGGGAGGAAGTTCATTGAACCATTCAAGATATTTTTCCTTATCAACTAAAGCAATAACACCACCTTTTTCAACGATTTCTTCAACAGTTGTCCATCTGAACTCTGAAATTGCCTTTTTACTCATTATCTCATCTATCAAGGCTTTTCCGTTCTCAGGTGGATCAACATTGTAGCCAGATTCTTTCATCTTTTTCATAATCTCAACTACACTTTCAATGCTGTCAAGATAAGCAGCTGAGCCAACCGTTGCTTCAACAGAGGCACATGGGTTGTTGTGAAGTATAAAGGCAACCCTTCTTTCATGGGCAGGAGTTTTTTTAAGCTCAACCCATCGAGAAATCCTTTCTACAAGTTTTTTCACCCTTTCTCTTATTGGGACTTTTATCCTTTCATCTTCAGAGCCTTCTTTTTGCGCAGAAATAATAACTGGCTCAATGACTCCTTCAAACTCAGGAAGCGCAATAGACCAACCAATATCAAGATTTAAATCTTCCTTTTCCCATTCTTCAATTGTTTTATAATAAGAAGAGACGGGTGAAATAACCGGCACATTAAGCCTTTTCAGAATCTCAACTCCATCTGCGGCTACTTCAGTGTTATCTATTGTCTTTTCTCTGTTAGTTCCCAAGAAAAAGGAGATAAGCTTCACCATAATATCAATTCTTGGTGTACCATGCTCATCAAAGAACCAATCTAATATTACCTCTCCGCTACCCTTTGTTCCTAAAGCATTATCCTTTACAGAATAGGCAAACGCTGAGATTACATTAAATCCCTTTGCCTCAAGCTCTTCAATAAGCAAATCCTCAACCTCGGTATTACCGTTTATCCAGTAATGCCTCGAAAAAAGTATTCCAACTGTGGGATTTTTTCCGTATGTATGAGGTTTGTATCTTTGATACCAGCTGAGATATTCCTCAACATCAGTAAAAATGATTTCTGCCCTTGGGTGATATAGCCCTTCCCATGGAATTTCTTCGGGTTCATCATAAAGAATATTTAAACCGGTGAGCTCATTAGCAAGAAAGAGAAATAGATTTTTAATATTTTTTTCCCCATTTATCACGAGATATTTATATGCTTTATGCACAATCTTATGGTCTACATTGGAAAGCATCCAGTAAGAAGGATCATGCCCAAGGCATACTATTTTTGCTTTTAAACCCTCTTTCTTTATTGTTTTTTCTATCTCTTCCCAAACTGGTTCTGTTGAACGATAAAGAAATAAAATATCAGCATCTTTAATCTCTTTCAAGACTTCATCAAGCCTCTCAGGTTTTGAGTCAAGGACTCTTGCTGAGTAGACTTTTATCTTAAACTCTTTAATACTTTTTGATGCTCTTAAAACTGCATTGTAATAGCTCTGCCAAACGATGGAAACTATTTTGAGCATTTTAATCCTCCTACAAAACAGGACATATTATACTTCGTCCGTTAATCTGAGTTTTTCTTACCTCAACATCATAAACTCTTTTAATCAAATCCTCTGTAAGAACTTCTTCAGGACTTCCTTCTGCTACCTTGGTTCCTGAGTTAATTACAACCACCTTATCAGAAAAAATACCTGCCAGATTTGGATCGTGTAGGGTCATAACAACAGTCAATTTTCTCTGTCCTGCAATTTCCTTGATTTTTTTAAGCAGAGTTATCTGATTTCTAAAATCAAGATGTGAGGTCGGCTCATCAAGTAACATCACAGGAGCATTCTGGCAAAGAGCTCTTGCAATCAAGGTAAGCTGTCTCTCTCCACCACTTATTTTTGTGTAGGGCACATCTCTTAAATGTTCAATTCCAGCTATTTTTAAAGCCTCTTCAGCCATTTCATAATCTCTTTTACCAGGAGATGAAAAAACTCCAACATAGCTTGCTCTGCCCATCAAAACCACATCAAAAACTGAATAGGGAAAAGGAGGTTCATGCTCCTGAGGAACCACCGAAAAAATCCTTGCCCTTTTTCTGAAAGAAAGCTTATCTACAGAAACACCATCAACCATAACCTCGCCTTTATGAGGTTTCCACAGTCCGATTATGCATTTAAAAAGTGTGGTTTTCCCTGAACCATTTGGGCCAAGAATTGTGGTAATGCTACCATCCAGAGCATCAAAACTTACACCCTTTAAAACTTCCCTTCCGGTTGTTTTATGCTTGAAATAAATATTTTTTACGCTAAGCATCACTTACCCCAGGCTTCTTGACCCCCATGTTTCATAAGGTATAGGAAAAATGGTGCACCAGTAAGGGCTGTTACTATTCCTACAGGTATGTCAAAACTTGTAAGAGTTCTTGAAATAGTATCGGCAGCAATCATGAAGGCAGCACCTGCACAAAGAGAAAGTGGAACAAGGCTTCTATGGTCAGGCCCTGTAAGCATTCTTACCAGATGAGGCACGATAAGACCAACCCATCCTATGATCCCACAAAGAGATGTAGCCACAGCTACAGCAAAAGTTGAAAAGCCTATGAAAAGTAGTCTCTCCCTCTTTATGTTTACTCCCAGTGCCTTAGCCTCCTCTTCTCCCATACTCATTACATTAAGCCTCCATCGCATTAAAAAAATAGGCAAAACTCCAAAAAAAACTCCAGCTGCTCCAATTTTTACAGCTTTCCAGTCGGCAAGAGAGAAACTTCCCATAAGCCAGTAAACGATGCTCTGAAGTTTGTGAGGGTCAACAAGAAATTTGACTATTGAAACCATTGCTGTAAAAAAGGCTGAAACTATCACTCCAGAAAGAATAAGAGGGAGACGGGACACCTCCCCCTGCACCCTCGCAACTGTATAAGCAATGACTACGGCAAGCACGGCAAATAAAAAAGCCATAATCTGAACAGGAAGCACACTCAAAAATCCGATAGTCAGGGCACATCCAAAGGCAGCACCTGCTGAAATCCCGAGGATAAATGGATCAACCAGAGGATTTCTGAATATACCCTGAAGGGTTACTCCTGAAACTGAAAGTGAGGCACCTACACATCCGGCAAGGATCACTCTCGGAAGTCTTATGTCAATAATTATTGCCTTTTCAGGTATATCTCCGATTTCAAAGATATGAAATGTCTCATTCAAAAGAATCTTTAAAACCATGAATGGCGTAATCTCGTAGGCACCAAGAAAAAGAGCAATCCAAGAGACAAGTAAAGGAGAAAAAATTATCATTATCGCTTTAATACCCTTCATACCGCTTCACTTTATAGTAAGATATTCCAAACACTTTTTTGTAAAAATCATCAGCTATCTTTTCAAAGTTAATGTCCCTAAAATACTCAGGATAAATCTTCATAGCCATGTAAAGAGCAATTGGTGCTAGTCTTGGCGACCATGTTGACCACCTTGGAAGCTTGTAGACTTTACGGTTTTTTACTGCCTTTATGAACCTCCACTGGGAATTATGGTAGAGCCAGGATTCATCATATCCTGCAGAACCCCAGATGAATATTACATCCGGATTCCACTCAATTATTTTTTCTACTGAAACATCAACATTTCTTTGCATGATTGTGCCTGCAGGATTAATTGCTCCTGCAATTTTTATTAAATCATTAATAACTCCCAATACTCCTGAAACCCTTGTTGGAGTTCCTCCAAGATGGATTACCTTTTTTCTCTTATCTGAGGGTATTTTACTTACTCTGTCTTCAATAAGTTTGAATATTCTGTTCATTTCTTTTATTACTTCTTCTGTTTTCTTTTCTTTACCGAAAATCTTTCCGTGCATTCTCATATCCCGGTAAAGCTCTGTAAGACTTTCAGGATATATTCCAATTACTTTTATTCCCTTTTGTTCAAGAAATCTTATTGTATTAGGATTGTATGTCCATGTAATTACTACATCAGGATTAAGTTTCAACACAGCCTCCACATTTACATCACTTCCAGCACCAACTAAAGGTTTCTTAAGTGCAGGATTCTCATTTACAAATGCTTTATACAAACCGCAGTTTTCCTCTGCCCAGCGAGACACACCTACAACCTGATCCCATAAATTCAATGCAGGTATAAGCTCATATGAAATGACAACTACTGCTCTTTTAACAGGGACTTTAAGACTTACCTTTCTTCCAAGCTTGTCAGTTATAGTTATGGTAGAGGCATGAACTACCCCTACCATTAAAAATGTTGTTAATATTACTAAAACTTTAAAGTAAGCTCGGCGAACCATGACCTTCCCGGTGCTCTGTAGTATTGATAGTATTTTCTGTCAAATATGTTATCAACTGAGAAGCTAAGCTTTGCAAACTTAGTTATCTGATATGCAATTCTTCCATCAACGACAAAGTATGGATCATAGGAACCATAAACATTTTTTTCTTTGTCTGAATTGTCATCATTACCATACCACTTATCAACATATCTACCAATGATAAATACTTGAAAACCGGATTTCTCAAACTCAGCTCCTATATTTGCCTTCCATAATGGAGTATATGTCAATCTGCAACCTACAGTTTCTGGCTTTGCCTCATTTTCTTTGATCTCAGAATCTGTATAGGTGAAATTTACGAAAACTCTAAACCAATTTTCAAATTTCTGCTCAAGCTCAAACTCAACTCCACGAGATTCAGCTTTTCCAACATTGACATACTCCTGCCGGGTATATGATCCAATTTTAACAGTTTTACGATAAATTAAGTCTTTCATGTAGTTTTCAAAATATATCAGGGATACCTTTGCACCTTTCCAGAGTTTCTGCTCAACTCCAATATCCCATGAGGTAACTTTTTCAGGGTCTAAATCAGGATTGGAAACGTAGATGGTTGACCTAGAAGTCCATGTTCTGTAAAGCTCATATACTGTTGGTGGTCTAAATGCCTTTCCAATCGAGCCACGAAGGGTTGTAATAGCAAAGGGTTTATAAACAAGAGCAAATTTCGGACTAAAAGAAGAAGCGGTCTTTGATGGATACTCCTTTGGATATCCAGCTTTACCAACATCATTAGCATATCCATCATAGGTTTTCCACCAATCCTGCCTGAATCCAATATAAGCAGTAAGATTATTAAGAAGCATTATCTCATCCTGAATGAAGAAAGAGTAGGTCTTATCCTTCCCCTTTGATTCATATTTTAAGGTTGTTGTTAAGTTTTCGTCCTTCCAGTTTTTGAGATATTTTTCTTTTGTATTTGCATATCCGTGTCTGAAAGAACCACCAAAGGTAAGAATCTGATTGTTGAATAGTGGAACACTAAACTGCAGGTCTGCCATGTAAGCTTTTGCTGGAGTATTTGATACATAGCATGAAGTTGAAGTACAGCTACCATCCAACTTTGCACCAGAACTTGTTGTTACATACCAATCTTTTTCTGTGTCAAGGTATGAAAGATTTAGCTTCATCTTTAAGTCTTTAAAAAGAGAGGTCTCAAAACTCAGGGCATAGGTATTCTGAATTCTTCCTCCAGCACCATTAAGGAATGAGTTTTCTGTAACAGATCCGTAAGACCAAACTGGATTTCCTGCGGCATTTCTCAAGTAAGTATGAGGATCATCGTAGTTATACTCATAACGATTTCTCATAAATGAAATATTTATCTTCGTATCCTTTGTAAACTCATACTGTGCCTTAATTGTTATTCCATCATCCCACCACCTATTATCTCCCTTATCACCAATTAAATAGGCAGTTTTACCCTCTTTCGTGGAGGTTACCTCATATCCGGTAATTCCTACTGGTGGCTTTGTTGTCTGGACATTCAAATCAGTGGGATATCCATTTGTTCCCTGCCAGCCATAGCTTAAAAATATGCTAAATTTGCCCCAAAGTTTATCTCCATAAGAAATATAAACTCTTCTTAAGTCATCCATTGCCTCTCCGCGGTCCCAGCTTGAGCCATATCCTGTTTTAAAGGTAAATTCTCTCTTTTCAGGCATCTTTGTGATAAAGTTTACAACACCACCCATCGCATAACCACCATATAGAGAGGAAAAAGGTCCTTTTACAACCTCAACTCTTTCAAGGTCTTCAGGAAAGTATCCGCCCATTTTTACATTTCCAGTATAGGGATTATTTAGAACAACTCCATCAATCATAATCAAAGTTCTTTTTTGTTCAGGAATTCCTCTTAGAGTAATAAAAGAACGTGTATCCATCAAGCCCTTGCCCCTTCTTACCATGACCCCAGGGATATCATTAAGTGTTTGATCAATTGTTTTTGGAGCTTTAAGCTCGATCTTTTCCTTTGTAACAACATTTACAGAAGCTGGAGCAGATCCCACCTCTTTCTCAGTTCTCGTTGCAGTTACCACAATCTCCTCAAGCTTTGTCTCTTTTTCTTCAGCAAAAGAAGGAATAAAAGCTGTTAAAATCCACATCAAAACAAATAAAAACTTAACACAAAATCGAAAAATCATGTCTCTACCTCCTAAAACTTTTATTTTATAGCTATTTTTTAAAATAATCTTAAAATTTTCACAAATTATTTTATATGTGTTTTAAAAGTTTTTGTAAAAATGTTTATTTTTAAAATTTGTATAACATAAAATATTACCTTGTCAAGTTTAATGAGATTAAAAAAACTATAATTTTATGTTTGTTTTAAAGGATTTTTCTTCTCTTTATTATCTAAGTTTTCATATTATTCTTAAAAACAACGCATAGATTACGGAGGTTGGATATGGAGAAGGGAAAAATGATGAAGGCCTGGGTAATCGATAAAGTTGGGCCCCTCTCACCCGATTCTTTAAAGCTGGTTGAACTTCCTGTTCCAGAGGTTAAGGAGGACGAAATTTTGGTTAAGGTCTACTTTTGTGGGATTTGCCATACAGAGCTTGACGAAATTGAAGGGCGAGTTACACCAGACATTTTACCCGTTGTTCCAGGGCACCAAATAGTGGGAGAGGTGGTTGAGGTAGGGCCAAAGGTTAAAAAATTTAAGATAGGAGATAAAGTAGGAGCTGGTTGGATTTATAGTTCTTGCCAAAGGTGTGAATATTGTCAAAGAGGCTTGGAGAACCTTTGTCAAGAATTTAAAGCCACAGGTAAAGACGCTAACGGAGGGTATGCAGAATATTTTAAGATAAAAGAAACTTTTGCCTTTGCCATCCCTGAGGGATTAACGCTTATGGAGGCTGCACCTTTATTTTGTGCAGGAGCTATCGGATATAGGGCTCTTAAGCTTACTCAGCTAAAAGGTGAAGAAGGAGAAACCTTAGGGCTTTCTGGTTTTGGAGCCTCAAACCATTTAGTCCTAAAACTGGTAAAAGCTCTATTTCCTAAAGTCAAAACCTATGTTTTTGCCAGAAACCCTAAACAAAGAGAACATGCACTGAGTCTTGGTGCAGATTGGGCAGGAGACTTTGAAGAAACTCCACCTGAGGGTCTTAAAGCTATAATCGATACCACTCCAGTCTGGCGTCCTTTACTTCTCCTTAAGAACCTAAAACCAAACGGAAGGTTTATCATAAACGCCGTCCGCAAGGAAGAGCAAGACAAAGAAAAACTTCTTTTTCTTGATTATGGAAGAGACCTGTGGCTTGAAAAAGAGATAAAGTCTGTGGCTAACATTACCCGTCAAGACCTTGAAGAGTTTTTGTCTCTTGCTAAAAGGTTAAAACTTAAGCCAGAGGTTATAGGTTATCATTTTTATGAAGCTCCCAAGGCCCTTTTGGAACTTAAAGAAGGTAGGATAAAAGGAGCCAAGGTCTTAGTGATAGAAGACCCTGTTGTCATATAACCTACTATACCCCCTTAAATCCTTTTATGTAATCTAACTTTGCAAATTTCTTTCGAAACCTTAAAAATTTAAAGGCAAAAAACTATAATCTATATAAGGACTTTTTAATTTTAATTTTTGTGGTATAAATAAATACATGTTTCATGGGACAACTGTGATAGCGGTAAAAAAAGACGGCAAAGTAGCCATAGCAGGAGACGGTCAAGTCACCTTTGGCAACACCATCTTAAAACACAAGGCAAAAAAGATAAGAAAACTCTATAAAGGTAACGTGGTGGTTGGTTTTGCAGGTTCTACCGCAGATGCTTTAACCCTGTTTGAGAGGTTAGAAAAAAAGCTTGAAGCTTATGGAGGACAACTTTTAAGAGCTGCGGTTGAGCTTGCTAAAGACTGGAGGACAGATAAAATCTTAAGAAGACTTGAAGCCTTTCTTATAGCTTGTGATAAAGAGCACATCCTCCTCATCTCAGGGGCAGGAGATGTGGTAGAGCCAGACGAAGAGGTGGTTGCCATAGGTTCAGGTGGTCCGATGGCCTTAGCAGCAGCCAAAGCCTTGCTAAGATATTCTGAGCTTTCTGCCAAAGAAATTGCAGAAACAGCCATCAAAATCGCAGGAGAAATCTGTATCTACACCAATTCAGAAATAACGGTTGAAGAGCTATGAATGAGCCAAAAGAGTTTACTCCAAGAGAAATCGTAGCAGAGCTTAACAGGTATATCGTAGGACAAGATAGGGCAAAAAAGGCTGTTGCCATAGCTATGCGTAACCGCTGGAGAAGACAACAGTTAAAGGAAGATTTAAAAGAAGAGATCTATCCTAAAAATATCTTGATGATCGGGCCTACAGGGGTTGGAAAAACAGAGATAGCAAGAAGGTTAGCCAAACTTTCTAACGCTCCCTTTCTAAAAGTAGAGGCCACCAAGTTTACTGAAGTAGGTTATGTAGGTAGAGACGTAGAATCGATGATAAGAGATTTAGTCCATATAGCTGTTAAAATGGTAAGAGAAGAGGAAGAGAAAAAGGTTTTAGAAAAGGCAAAAACTTTAGCAGAAGAAAGGTTGGTAGATCTTCTTATACCTCCTATTTCTTCAAAGGTAGAATATGACCCTCTCACCAGGGAAAAATTTCTTAAAATGCTAAGAGATGGGGTTTTAAATGACAGGTATGTAGAAATTGAAGTTGAGGCCTCCCAAAAACCTCCTACCATAGAAATCTTTGCAGCCTCAGGGTTAGAAGAAATAGAAATGCAACTTAGAGATATGCTTTCTACCATTTTACCGTTTAAACCTAAAAAAAGAAAAGTAAAGGTGAAAGAGGCCTTAGAGATTTTAACCAAAGAAGAAGCAGCTAAGCTTATAGACATGGACAAGGTAATAAAGGAAGCCATAAGAAGGACGGAGACAAACGGCATCATCTTTATAGATGAAATAGACAAGATTGCAAGTCGAGAAGAAGGGCATGGCCCTGATGTTTCAAGGGAAGGGGTTCAAAGAGACTTACTCCCCATCGTAGAAGGAACTACGGTTAACACCAAGTATGGAATGGTAAGAACAGATTACATCCTCTTCATCGGAAGTGGAGCCTTCCATATCGCTAAACCTTCGGATTTGATACCAGAACTTCAGGGTAGGTTTCCTATTAGAGTAGAATTGGATCCTTTAACCAAAGAAGATTTTATCCGAATCCTTACTGAAACTGAAAATGCTATCATCAAACAATACAAAGCCCTGTTAGCTACTGAACAAGTAGAGATAGATTTTACTCCAGAAGCTATAGAAGAAATTGCTAAAGTTGCCTTTGAACTTAATCAAAAGATGGAAAACATCGGTGCAAGAAGACTTTATACCGTAATGGAAAAAGTTTTAGAAGACATTTCTTTTGAGGCCCCAGATATCGCACCTACTAGAGTAGTAATCACCCCAGAATATGTAAGAGAAAAATTAGAAAATATTATACAAGATCAAGAGTTGGCAAAGTTTATTTTATAATAGGCTCGACATATAGATCATAGGTGGTTGACTTTTTTACCTTTCCTTTGATTAATTCTCCTGGAGTTAAATTAAGTTTTGAGCCTTTAGGCAAAAGAAGATAAGTGATACCGTCTACCTCAGGGGCTTGAGCTTTAGATATCCCCCAAAATCTTCCTTTTTCATCTTCCCCTAACAAAAGTACCTCTTCTTCCTTCCCTTTTCTTAACTTTAACCTTTTTTTAGAAATCTCTTTCTGTAGTCTCAAAACTTCCCGTCTTCTTCTTAACCTTTCTCTGTAAGGGACCTTAGCTGGAAGTTTTTCAGCTAAGGTACCTTCTTCAGGATAAAAAGGGAATACCCCTAAGTAATCAAACTCAATCTCTTGTAAAAAATTACAAAGGAACTCAAACTCTTTTTCTCCTTCCCCAGGAAAACCAACCATCACCGTAGTCCTGAACGCAACCTCTGGGATTACCGTTCTAAGATAAAATATAGTTTCTGCCAAAGACTCTATGTGATTAGGCCTTCTCATGGCTTTTAAAATCTCTGGATGAGCATGCTGGATAGGGAGGTCAAAATAAGGAACTACCTTAGGTATGGATAAAAAGTCTTCTAGCAATCTTTTTAGGTTAGGCACAGGATAAAGATAAAGTAACCTTATCCTAAACTCAAAAGGAAGTTTACTCAGGGTTTTAACCAGATTTACTAAATCTACTTTTGGTTTTAGGTCTAAACCATAAGAAGTTATGTCCTGAGCTACCAAGATAAGTTCCTTTACCCCAAGGGTAAGTAAAAACTCGGCTTCCTTTAGCAATAAATCTACAGGCTTACTTTTTAGACGCCCTCTTATCTGAGGGATGGTACAATAAGCACAGTTTCTATTACAACCTTCTGAGATCTTTAAAAAGGCATAAAAGGGATTTTCTGTTAGTATTCTTTCATACGGCTCTTGTTTAGCAAAATACTGATAAGGTTCTATCCCGTAAAATTCGTCTACCTCAGGTAAAAGTTCTTTTAACTTTTCTGCACCGTATCTTCCTGTTAGGCAACCAGAAACTATAAGGGATTGCCCTTGTTTTTTAATCTCCCCTAAATCCAAAATATGTTCTAACGATTCTTCTACCGCCGGTTTAATAAAAGCACAGGTATTAACCCAAAAGTGGGTTGCTTCTTCAGGAACAAGAACTATTTCTGCCCCTTGTTTAATCAACAGGGCAAGTAACTTTTCAAAATCAGCCTTGTTTTTGGCACAACCAAGGCTTACAGGATAGATCCTCAGTCTTTTTTCACTCACGAGTTTCAATAAGAAGAAACCTTTTTAAGATTTAAGACCTGATTTTTTTCGTCTAAATAAACTAAAGTGGTATAAAAGCTTTCTAACTCATTTTCAGGGACCCAAGCATAAGAGGCTATGATAATCCTATCTCCGATCTCGCCTAACCTTGCGGCTGCTCCGTTTAAAACCACCTCGCCTTTTTCTCCCTCTATAAGATAGGTTTCAAACCTGATCCCGTTGTTAATATTGTAAATCCATACAGCTTCAAAAGGTCTAAGATTAGCTTTTTTGATAAGTTCTTTATCTAAGGTTAACGAACCTTCATATAGCAAATTTTTATCAGTTATCGTGGCTAAATGAATTTTACTTTTTAGCAGTTTTATCAGCATCACCTCCCCTCGGATTTAAGGTTTTATCAATCTATTATCTATAAGTCTTGCCTTCCCTACATAAGCAGCGATCGCACAAACCACAGGTTTTTCTATTACTTCTACCGGGTCCAAAGTCTCTGGGTCTACGATCTCTATATACTGAACTATTAAGTAAGGATGCATTCTTAAGAATTCAAAAAGGGTTTTCTTTATTTTCTCAGGATTTTTTTCTCCTTCTTTTACTAATTTTTCAGCAAGTTCAAGCGCCCGGTTTAAACTTACCGCAGATTCTCTTTCCTTAGGAGATAGATAAATGTTTCTTGAACTCATCGCAAGTCCATCTGGCTCTCTTACAGTAGGGCTACCAACAATTTCTATATCAAGGTTTAAGTCTTTTACCATCTGTTTTATAACCAAAAGTTGTTGATAATCCTTTTCTCCAAAAACGGCTATATCAGGCTGTATGATGTTAAAAAGCTTTAACACAACCGTGGTAACTCCTTTAAAATGTCCTGGTCTAAAAGCTCCACACAACTTATCAGTCAGGTTTACTACCTCTACATAGGTTTGATAATCCGAGGGATACATTTCTTCTTCTGAAGGTACAAAAACCACGTCTACATTTTCCTTTTCTAACAAGCTTAAATCGCGTTCTAAATCCCTTGGATATTCTCTAAAATCTTCTCTTGGGCCAAACTGTAAAGGATTAACAAAAATGCTTACTACTACTTTATCCGCAAGGGATTTGGCCTTTCTTACCAAAGAAAGATGGCCTTCATGCAGATAACCCATCGTAGGTACAAAACCTATTTTATACCCTTGTTTTTTTAGCTCTTTAACCTTGGCCTTCATCTCAGGGATGGTTTTTATTACCTCAACCATAGCTAAAACTCCAGATTTTTATAAGGATTTAATAAATTTTCTAAATTTTCTAAAAGGATGTTTTTAAGTTGGGCTTCTCGATTAACCTTACCAAACTCGTCACTCCTTATCTGTTCTTTAAGTTCCCCTTGCACCCATTTTTTTATCTCTAAATACCGAGCTCCTTGATAGGTTTCTCTAAGGGCAAAGGTTAAAAATACATAATCATTTAATTTTAAATATAACTCACCTTCCAAAAAATCCAAAGGCTTAATCCTAACAGGATAAATTAGTTTCTTTAATATTTCATAAAGAGGCTTTCGTGAGTTTAAGATAACTACCTTTTGCCCTTCAGAAATCCTAGTTAAAAGGTCCCTCAGATCTCTATCCTCCAAAGCAATACACCCTTGAGTCCAAAAATAATCCTTCTTCCCCTTTTCTTTCTTATAAACACCACCCCCATGTATTCCTATCTTACTTCCTAAAGGCGTATGTTCTACTTTACCATTAGCTAAAAAGGTTTCCAAATACACGACCAACTGTTCTTTAGAAATAAACCCTTTGTAATAGGCCCATCCAAGGTCGTTTAAGTTAGGATAGTTTATTTCTATAAAATAACCAAAGCTTTTAGAAGGTCTTATGTCAGTTATCTTATAAAGGCCTTCTGGGGTTAAAAAGTCCCCCCTTTTTTCCTTAGGAAGTAGGCTCTCTAACCCCAACCCTACAGGATAAACTTTTTGTATTTTCTGATTCTCTAAAACCTTTAAGGTTCTTTCTCCCTTGTCTATCAAAAGTGTTAAAGCGTAACCTGAGCTTGTCATCAATAAGGTTATCAACAAAAATAAAAAAACTTTTAAAAACCTGTTTTTTATCTTCAAACTAAAAGTTTTTTTGTCCATAACTTTTAAAAAATTGAGGTGTTTATCAGAGCCCAAAAGATTTTTAGTTAAAAAGTTTGACAAAAAATTTTTTATGTTTATTATATAATAAAAAATGACTAAAGAAATAC
>NZ_JASUTP010000039.1:0-9094 GCF_030445475.1 Thermodesulfobacterium sp.
GGCATTTGCAAAAATGGGGCTTATTTTAATCCGAGTTTGAGTTTTTATTCTAAAAATTATGTTTCTATTTGTGAGGTATCTCATGCTTAAAACCTATTTCCTGATAGTTGACCCCTTTTATTTCTTTAAAGTTTTATAGTTTAAAATAATTTTAATACTGAATTTAAAGCCGAAGCAGTTTGTCTACATCAAAAATGAGCAATATTTTATCTGGTAGTTGATAAATGTTTTTTACATACTCTTTTGAAATCCCTTCTATCTTTTCTGGTGTCTTTTCTATCTTATCCACAGGTACCTCCATTATATCTCCAATTCTTTCAACCACAAAAGAAACCGGTGCCTCTCCTTCAGTTTTAAGAATAAGATTTACGGTGGGTTTTATATTTTCCTTCAAACCCACCATTTTTGCAAGGTCCATAACAGTAACGATCTGCCCTCTTAAATTCATGATTCCTAAGATAAACTCATCTGCCAAAGGAACTGGCGTTATCTCTGTATCCTTGTTTATTTCCATGATAATATCCGCCGGTATCCCACATAAAAAATTCCCTAAATAAAACGTTACAAAGGTTATGGTGTCAATGGTTGCAAGCTTATGATCTTTTTCCTCTGATAAAATAACCTTTTCTTTCTCTCTCTTCATTATATTCATCTTTTAAAACCTCCTTTTTAACTTAAGAGTTGTTTTATCCTTTCAAGCACTTGGTCTCTTTGTAGCTTCACTTCATAGCCGTTTGCCCCAAACTCAAATACCTTCCTTTTGACTTCCTCCCCTGCAAGGGCTGTTACTACAATCACAGGAAGGTTTTTAAACTGAGGATTTCCTCTTAACTCTTTTAACAACTCAAACCCATCCATCTCTGGCATCTCTATGTCGGTTATTACCAAATCAAAGTTAGGGTCATTATGTAATTTTTCTATCGCTTCACGTCCGTTCTCTACACACTCAACCTCAAAACCCATCGCCTCTAAATAGTTCTTCATCATGTTCCTGAAAAACGGTGAATCCTCTGCCAATAAAATCCTCTTAGCAGTATGAACCTCCTCTTTAAATTTAACCACAAACCACTCTGGGTCATACATCTCTATTACCTTGTAAATGTCTATAAAAAGCACAGTTTTCCCGTCTATTATCTTATGTCCTAATATCCCAGGATTGTTGTAAAGCCCTTCCTCTATTTCAAGGGTGGTCTCAATGGTATCAACTATGCTTGAACAAAGAATAGCACAAGTTTTGCTTCTCTCTGTAAAGAATAGCACTATGTAACTATCTTGATAAGGTAGCCCTTGCAAGGGCAAATAATTTTCTAATCTTATCACAGGAACTACCTGGTCCTCATAGATGATAACCTCTTTACCACCTACGATCTGTATGCTATCCGCTTTAACTTTATCAAGCCTTGAGATAAGTGCTATAGGTAATGCAAGTCTGTCTTGTCCTACATCAAATAACAACAAGAAATAGGTTTCATCTTTTGAGGTTTTAATCGTAATTCTTTCAGCATCAAGCCTTTTTTCTACCTCTTCCACACTTAATCCAATAAACTTTGATAATCCAACCACATCAAGAATTAAAGCTAACGCTCCATCTCCCATAATCGTTGCTCCACTGTAAACCGGTATATCTTTAAACCACTTACCTAAAGGCTTAACCACTATTTCCTCTGAATTTAAAATCTCATCTACAAGCAACCCTAAAACTCTTTCTCCTGTGGTTAATATCACAAGATTTTTAGACAAAACCTCTCCGTTTGAGCTCTGTTTCAATATCTCTGAAAGCTTCAATACCGGTATAATCTCTCCTCTTAGTCTATAAAAATCTGTAGACCCTACCTTTAAAAGGTCTTTATTAGGGTCCACATTTACAAGTTCTTTAAGATTAACCTGAGGAATTGCATACTTGTAACCACCTGACTTAACGATAAGTGCAGGAATGATAGCAAGGGTAAGAGGAATTTTTACCCTAACCGTTGTTCCCTTACCATAGATGGTGTTTATCTCAATCGTTCCTCCAAGTTTTTCGATGTTTGTTTTTACCACATCCATCCCGACTCCACGACCAGACACCTGAGTAACCTTTTCAGCTGTAGAAAATCCAGGCTTAAAAATCAAAGCAAGTAAATCACTCTCCCTTGCTCTTTGGGCTTCCTCTGCTGTCAAAAAACCCTTCTCTACCGCTTTCTTACGAATTTTCTCTACATCAATACCTCTTCCGTCATCCTCGATTTCTATCACTACTTGACCACCTTCCTGATACGCCCTTAAATAAATCGTTCCCTCTTCCCTTTTACCAACTTGCACCCTCTCTTCAGGAGGTTCTATCCCATGATCGATAGCGTTTCTAACTAAATGCGTAAGAGGGTCTTTTATAGCCTCAATTATTGAACGATCAAGCTCTGTTTCTGTCCCCTCAAGATGAAGATTTACCTTTTTCCCTAAGGATTTTGCAAGATCTCTAACTATCCTTGGAAATTTATTGAAAACTGTCCCGATGGGTTGCATCCTTGTTTTCATTATGGTTTCTTGCATCTCAGTGGTAATCATAGAAAGTGCTTGAACACTTCTTGTAAGGTCGTCATCAAGTATCTTTTGAGAAAGCTGAACCACCCTGTTCCTTGCTAAAACAAGTTCTCCTGCCAAATTCATAAGCTGGTCTAAAAGCTTTACATCAACCTTAATATGTGTTTCTGTTAACTCTACTTGAGGAGTAGCTACCTGTGGACTTTCTTTTTTCTCTTTTTTATCATCAAGCTTTTCAACCATTTTTTGAGTTTTTTCTTCCTTCTTTTCCTCTTTTTCAACAGATTCCTCTAAGGTTTTCTTAGGAATAGCTTCTTCAGAAGGAACTTGTAAGGGTTCCTGCTGAGTTTCCTGAGAGGTTTCTTGCTGGGTTCCCTGAGAGATTTTTTCAGAAATTTCTTGAACAGGTTCTTCTATAGGTTTTTCGCTAGACTTCTCTTCTTTTATCCCCTTTTTAATCTTTTCTGTAAAGTTAGAAAGAGTTACTAAAAATTCAAGAAGATTATCATCTATAGGCTCTTCTTTATGGGTCTCTAAATGCTGAACGATAAACTTTATCCAGTCAACCGCCTTAAGCAACATGTCTATAATATTATCATCTGGTTTAAGCAAGCCATCTCTAATCTTTGAGAGAATTTCCTCTGAAAAATGAGCGATAGATTCAAGAGACTTAAAACCAAAGAATCCAGAAGCCCCCTTTAGAGAATGCATGCTTCTAAAAAGAGAACGAATCACCTCTAAATTTTCTTTGTCCTTTTCTAATTCAAGAAACCCCTCTTCTAAATTAGCAATCGCCTCTTTTGCTTCAACTAAAAAGTCTTGCAAAATATCTTCATCAAACATCATAAAACTACCTCCCTCATTTTAATGACATTTTTCTCTCATCTAAACAGAATTTTATTAAAAAAAAATTTTTTGTCAAACCTCGATTTAAATAAATTTATTAAACTTATCTATTAATCTTATCTATTAATTTAGGTTGTTATTAAGCTAAAGTTGGATTTTTTTGATAGTGTGCTAAAATAGTTAGTCGTGAATAAAGCTTTTTTTTATCTTGGAATAACCATTCTTTTTTTTAGTTCCTACGAGGTAGTAAGTAGAACACTTACCGGTTTAGTCAACCCTTTTCAGGTCGTTTTTCTAAGGTTTTTAATAGGAGGTATATTGCTTTTACCTTTTGCCTTGTCTAAGTTTAAAGATTTAGGGTTTAATCTTAGTCTTAAAGATTTTTTTTATCTTTTCCTTTTAAGTCTTATTAACATAGTTTTTAGTATGTGTCTCTTACAACTTGGCATCAACCAAACTAAAGCCAGCTTAGCTGCGGTAATCTTTAGTTCAAACCCTATTTTTGTAGCACTTTCTGCTTATTTCTTACTAAAAGAACCACTAACCTATAAAAAGGTTTTAGGTTTAGTTGTAGGTTTTTCAGGCTTAATCTTTACCTTTTATAAAGATTTAAACATAGACTATAGTTATTCTTATGGGATACTATACCTGCTTCTTTCAGCTTTAACTTATGGGATATACACCGCTTTTGCCCAAAAGATAAACCATAAGATAGATAATTTAGTTATGAATTCTATCTCCTTTCTCATAGGAAGCCTGCTTTTGGTACCCATTCTCTTGACTTTTCATCAGCCGCTCTTTTCGGTTCCTAAACAAGCCTGGCCTTCTATCCTTTATATAGGAATTTTTGTAACTGGAGTAGCTTATTATACCTATTTTAAAGGACTAAGTCTGACTAATGCCAGTCGAGGGTCCACCATATTTTTTATCAAACCAATATTAGCAAGTTTTTTAGCTTGGCTTTTCCTTTCAGAAAAAATAACCTTGCAGTTAATCTTAGGAGGATTTATAACAATCCTCGGTATTTTTTTGGTTCAAAAAGAAGGTAAGTCAAAACTGGAACTATCTGAAAAGAAAGCAAAAACTCTTTTTTCTGGAGATAAACGGTGGATAAGTTAAGGTTGAATAAATTTTTAGCTGCCTGTGGGATTACTTCCAGAAGAAAGGCAGATGAACTTATTAAACAAGGTAAGGTTTTAGTAAATGGAGAAGTTGTATCAGACCTATCTTATAAAGTTGACCCACAAAAAGACGAAGTAATAGTAGAAGGCAAAAAAATTTCGTTACCAGAAAAAGTCTATTACCTATTCTACAAGCCTAAAGGGTTTTTAACCTCGCTTTATGATCCTCACCACAGAGAAACCATCAGGTGTTTTTTAGAAAAACTACCTCAGAGAGTATTTCCGGTAGGTAGACTTGATAAATACAGCGAAGGGTTACTTTTACTCACCAATGACGGTGATTTAGGAAACTTTTTACTTCACCCTAAATACGGAGTAGAAAGACGTTACTTGGTTTGGGTAAGTCCTAAATTGGAAGAACCGAAAATAAAAAATTTACTAAAACATGGAATTCATCTTGAAGGGAAGTTGGTTAAACCTCTTGTTTTTAGGTTAGTTAAAAATGAAAATAAAAGCTATGTTTATGAGGTTTGTGTAAAAGAAGGGATAAAAAGAGAAGTTAGAAAAATGGTAGCTTATTTAGGAGGTAAGGTTCACAAGCTGCTACGTGTTCAGTTTGGCCCCCTTATGCTTGGAGACCTTAAACCTGGAGAAATAAGGCCTCTTTCTAAGTCTGAATTGCAAAATCTTTTTAAATTTGTAGCTCAACTAAAGAACTCTAAAAGTTTAGCCAGAGCTTTTTCAGGTGAAGAGACATAATTAACACCAGGAATGTTTTCCCATGTGTTAATCCCTATCACTGGTTTCCACATCTTTAAAGCTAAAGCTATCTCAGAAAGGGTACCGTATCCACCGGAAATGGCTATCACCGCTTCAACCGACCTTATCAAGATTACGTTTCGTGCATGTCCCATATCACTAAGCACCAATACTTTAACATAAGGGTTAGCTTCTTCGACTTTATGCCCTGGCAGAATCCCTACTGTGGTAGCTCCAGCCTCAAAAGCTCCCTTACAAGCCGCTTCCATTACTCCGCCCAGACCACCGGTATAAACTATGGCCCCCTTTTCACCCAAGAGTTTTCCCATAGTATAGGCTATTTGATAGGTGCTCTCATCAGCAATCCCTGCCCCCACCACAGCTATCCTTCTATTCTTTAAATCCATAAGCCCCCACCAACTTTACAAATCTTACTGGTTCTAAGGTTTGGATTTTAAGTTTACCATCTTTTTTAATCCCCTTTACCAAAATTTGAGAAAATTCATCTCCTACAGGGATGACAATCCTCCCCCCTTCGGCAAGTTGGTCTACCAAAGGCTGAGGGATCTGGGGAGAAGCTGCAGTAACAATTATAGCATCAAAAGGTGCAGCCTCAGGCCATCCTAAACTTCCGTCTCCAATCTTAAGAGAGATGTTCTTATATCCCAAGCTTAGGAGCACTTTTTTAGCCTTTTCAGAAAGGTCAGGATCTCTTTCTATAGTGTAAACCCACAAAGCTATCTCTGCAAGAATAGCTGTTTGGTATCCAGACCCTGTTCCTACTTCTAAAACTCTCTCTTTCCCCTTTAACTCCAAGGCCTCGGTCATTAAAGCTACGATATAAGGTTGAGAAATGGTTTGTCCCTTTCCTATGGGTAAAGGAAAGTCTCCGTAAGCCTGATCTCTTAAGGCTTCTTCAACAAAAAGATGCCTTGGCACTTTTAGCATCGCTTGAATTACCTTTTCATCTTTAATACCTCGAGCTACAATCTGAGATTTAACCATTTTCTCTCGGGCGATCCTATACAGATCCTTGTCGTAAAAACCCTGCATCTGCTACCTCTTTTTAGGTTTTTCTACGGTGTAATAATAACAATCCACTACCTGGTCTTTGTAGATAACAATTTTAAGTATTTCGGTATAATCTTCTCCTTTATAACGATTGGCTAATGGGATGTCTTCCCAAAAATTTTTAACCCTGTAGTAATAATACCATTCTTCTCGTCCGTCAGGAAATACAAAAATCTGCACAGGGGGGCCTAAAAACTGGGTAACTTCCATTTTGTTTGTCTGATTAGGTTTGATAAGGCTGGCTTTTGAGGCTAAATTAGGTCCGGGTTTGGTAGCACAACCCCACAAACATAAACCTAAAAATACCGTTAACAACCATAACCTAAGCTTCATCTTTCCACCTATTTCAATTTTATTCAAATATTAACATAGAAAAAACCTTTTCACAACAAACTTTTGAGTTAAAATTAAACCGCTATGAAATATTACAAATGCGGTGGAGAGACCTTCGAGTTAACCCTTAATCCTTTTCCGTTTAAATGTAAAAGGTGTAAAGGAAATGAAGCTCTCATAGAAATCCCTTCTCAAGGCATCAAAGTTTGTCTCACATGTTTTAATCAAATCTTTGAAAACCGCCTTAAAAACACGATAAAAAGATACAGGATGTTTCGTAACACCAAAAAGGTGGGTGTTTTTGTTTCAGGAGGGAAAGACAGTGCCGCCCTTCTTTTTAGTTTAAAGAAGGTTTTTCCTGAGCTGGTTCTTCAAGCTATTCATCTAAACTTAGGTATACAATACTATTCAGACCTTGCAGAGGAAACGGTTAGAAAGCTCTGCCAGGAAATCGAGGTTCCTTTATATGTCTATAATATACCTAAGGAGGAAGGTTACTCTATAGACCATTTTGTACATACTATGTTCAAAAACAAAATCTGCTCTGTATGTGGGGTAATAAAAAGGTATCTTTTTACGAAAATAGCTAAAAACTTGGGCATAGATGTTATTGCTACAGGACATCACCTTGACGATACGGTTTCTACCATGCTAACCTTATTTTTCCAGGGAGATTTTGAGGGCATCGTAAGACTTGGGCCGGTTTTGCCCCCTTTATACCCTGGTCAAGCAACCAAGGTTAAACCTTTCTATCATACCCCAGAAAAAGAGATTTTTTACTATGCAGCCCTTAACAAGATACCTGTAGAAACTTGCAGCTGCCCTCATGGAGAAATTACCCCAAGCAAAAAAACTAAAAAAATCATAGAAGAATGGGAAAAAGAAAACAAACAGTTTAAATACCAGCTTCTTTCTGTGTTTGTAAAAAAACTCATACCTCTTTTAAAAACCCATCCTGACTACAAACTTTCTCCTTCTGAGTTTAAAAGTTGTGTTAAATGTGGAGAAATTACTAGTTCTTCTGACGAGATATGTAGTCGCTGTAAAAGGGTTTCTTTGATAGAAAAGTTAGAAGACAAAGAGTTAGAATTAACCCCAGAGAAGTTTAGAGAGTTTATCGAAAATCATCCCAAAGAGGATTGGATGGTTTTTGACCTTAGAGAAAAAGAGGATTTTGAAAAAGGAGGTTTTGACGGGGCGTTATGGATTAATCCTGAGATAGTGCAAGCTTCTTATCGAAAACTGTCTAAACTTTTCAAACCTTACAGAAATAAAACCTTATTTTTTTATTGCTATACCGGAAGACTAAGTTATCTTCTCACCTTAAAGCTTAGAAAATTAGGGTTTAAAGCTTTCAACATAAGTTCTCCAGAAAGGTTGCTAACAGGTTAAAAATTTATAAGCATCCTTTTACTAAAAAGGAGATATAAAACCCTAACTAAGGTTTAAACTCTACCATAAACTTTCTGTATTTTAAAGGGACGTTTCTTTTCTGGCCTGTCAAGTTTTCTCTTTCCTTAATGGCAAGGGTTTCAAAGTAATTTTTCCAGAGGTTCGAAAAAAATGTCTCCTCCTCTGTTTCTTGAGGTATAGGTTTTATAATCTCTGCTTGGATCATATGTCCTTTATGACAAAAGACACCCAGCCCTCTTTTACGGTCATGCAAGATAATTTTTTCGTTTCTAAATCGGTTGGCGAAATGTCTGGCCAAAGGTACGATCACGTTAAATTCCGGCTCAAAGGCGGCATAGAGATAACCACCTTTCACCTCTTTAAACCTCAAAAAGCCTTTATATCGATGAATTTCTCTTCTTACCCTGTTAGCTGTTTTATATATGTGGAAAAAAGCGGGGTCAGAAAAAATTAATCTTTCTTTCCCTGCACTAACAAGAGAGACAATTTGTTTTAAATCTTCAAAGAAGCTATCTTTTTCAGAAAGGCTGTAATAGTATAAAACCTTAAGCACATCTTTATCAAGATTTGCTAAAAGCTGGGCTAAACTTGAAATTTCCTGTTTAAAAAGGCTATCTTGCCTTATCCCAGACTGTTTTTTTAACTCTAATTTCCAATTTAAATAATTTTAAAACAAACCAAGACAAGTAGCAAAACTTAAAGCTAAAATGAAGAAGTTTATCTTAGCTTTAAATCCTTCTAAAGATACTGCCCTGATATCCTCTATTCCCATATAGTATAACTTGCTAAATACTGTCTCTATTCTCTTCCTTACTCTCTTTAAAAACTCTTGTTTATCCTTTTGTTTGTGATGTACTTTCCCCTTCTTTCTTATAGCCTCTAACTCTATTCCTAAACTCTTAAATTCTTCTTTTAAATCCTTTGAATTAAAAGCTTTGTCTGCTATTATTGTCCCTTTGTTTAATATATCTATCAAAACACTGTCCTCTTTTACTTCCTTTAAAAAGTTTATATCATGCTTTGAAGCTGGA
>NZ_JASUTP010000017.1:0-31820 GCF_030445475.1 Thermodesulfobacterium sp.
GGATCAACCTACTTGCCGCACCTTCCCAGTGCCTTTCGGCACCAGTGGTCTGTCGGCTAAAGGCTGTTGGCCTTTAGCCCAAGGAAGGAAGCCTCCTTTCGGGAAATCCCTACTTGGGACCTCCTCCCCCAGAGGTCAGGTAAACCTCCAAGCGGCTTTCGTCCCCGGTCACGGCTGCGGGGCAGCGGGGGATTTTCACCCCTCTTCCACAACCTCAACCCGATAGTCTATTTTAAACAGTCAGATTCAAAATGCAACCAATTTTATTTTTAATTCAATCTTTAAGACATCCGATCCTTAAGACATCGGAAGCTCTATCAAGACCTCAAGCCCTCCTTGCGAAGGCAAACTAAACTTGACCTTACCATTATGAGCCTCTACTACTTTTTTGGTGATAAAAAGTCCAAACCCCAACCCTTTGTCAGCGCTTGACTTAAAAAAAGGCATTCCTAAAAAAGGAAGGTCCTTGGGGTTCACTCCAGGGCCTTCATCTTTTATGAGGATGTTTATCATTTGATTTTCTCTTGTATAGGCCTTAACTGTTATTTTGCCGTTCTTAGGGGTAAACTTTACGGCATTTTCTAAGGGATTCAAAAAGGCTTGCATAAGCCAGTCTTTGTCTCCCTCTATCCAAACACTTTCAGGAAGGTCTACCTCTAAACTTATGTTTTTATCTTCACAAAGAGGCCTTATCCAGAAAATTACATCCTCTAAGGCTAAACTTAAGTCAAACCTTTCTTTTTTTAAAGGAAGTTCCTTCACAAGATATTCAAGAGAGGTAAAAAGTTTAGACACCAACCGCTCAATACGTTCTAAGGCATTTTTAAAAGTCACAAAATAGTCGTGGATTTGAGTATATTGATTTAAGCTAAGGATTTCACCCTCCAGTTTTTCTGCATAACCCCGTAGAATGGTAAAAGGCGTCTTGATTTCATGAGAAAGATAAGAAAGGGCTAAGGTATAACTTTTTTTAAACATTTCCTTTTCGGACTTATCTATAAAAACATAAACCTGTTTCCCCTCTTTTAATAAATAAGTTTTAATCTCCCAGTTTTTTGTTATCATCTCTTCTAAGGTTGTATCAAATCTTTTTCCTCTCAAGTCCCCAAAAAGGCTTAAAGAGATTTTGTTTTGCCAAAAAATTTCTTCTGTTTGGTCTACGATAAAAACCGGGATTTCTAACTGATAAAGAGTTTCTTCCCAAAAAACTTGCTTTTGTCTGATGTCTTCTGCCTTTTGTTTGTTCTCTTTTAATTTTTTAAGTAACCAGAACAGGATTAAACCTAAGAAGATATTGAACAAAATAGAAAGTGTGACAACAAACGCCATATTTATGCAGGTTTTTTTAGTCTATATCCAAAGCCTCTGACGGTTTCTATTAACTGTCCATATTCTCCAAGTTTATCTCTTAGACGGCAGATATAAGCATCCAGTACTCTCGAATAATATTCTCTTTCTAAAGCCCAGATATGATTAGAGAGCTCCTCTCTAGAAAATACTTTTTCAGGGTTTTCTATAAAAACTTCTAAAATTTTGTATTCTGTTGGGGTCAGGTTTAAGGGATTATCTTCTAAAAAGATGGTCTTTCTTTCTTTATCAAGAAGTAAAGGACCTACCCTAACCTGAGAAATAGGGGAATCTTTGGTTTTTAAAATTTTTTTAATCCTAATAACCAGCTCTCTCAAACTAAAAGGTTTAACCACATAATCATCAGCCCCTAACTCAAGCCCTAATACCCGGTCTAATTCTGCACCCCTGGCTGATACGATCACCACAGGAATGTTAGAATATTTGGAGGAAAACCTAAGATATTTCAGAAGTTCTATACCGTCTCCATCTGGAAGTATCAGGTCAAGCACAACCAAATCTACCGAAGACTGAATTAAAAATGAATAAGCCTGGGCAAGAGAGTTAACCAAATAAGTTTTAAACCCTTGAGAAGTCAGAGCCTCTGAAATAAGATTTGCTATGTCTTTGTCATCCTCTACTATAAGTATCTTTTTCATGTTGTTATAAACCATAAAAGTTTTTACAAATATGTCAACCCATCTGACAGGGTTTTATGTTGAAGGTTTCGGATGTTGGGCTTGTAGGTTGAACCAAAAGAAAGCGTTCAAACTCTTTTTTCGATGTCTAAATCGTAAAAATTTTCTAAAGTTTTTAGGTTTAAACCAAAGATTAACAAAATTTTAACAAAATTTTAACAAAAGAGTTTTAAGTTAGTTATAAAAAAATTAAGGGGGGTTTTGAGATGAAAAAGAAATGGTTTAAAAAGGTGATTGCGTTATTCCTTGGTATTGGATTTTTCACTGCCTCTGGAGCTCAAGCTGTTGAAATTACTGGAGCTGGTGCGACCTTTCCTCAGCCAGTTTTTCAAGCCTGGGCTCATGAATATCATAAGGCTACAGGGGTCAAAGTAAACTACCAAGGGATAGGTTCTGGAGGTGGTATCAAACAAGCTCAGTCTAAAACCGTTGATTTCGGAGCAAGCGATAAGCCTTTGACCTCTAACGAACTTAAACAATACAACCTGGCTCAGTTCCCTGCTATCATAGGTGCAGTAGCTTTAACTTACAACTTACCTGGATTTCAAAATATATCCTTAAATCTTGATGAAAAGGCAGTTTGTGGTATATATCTTGGCAAAATTACCCGGTGGAATGACCCATATCTACAAAAACTTAATCCAGGGGTCAAACTCCCAGACGTTCCTATTACAGTAGTTAGAAGGTCAGATGGGTCAGGAACCACCTGGCTTTTTACCACCTATCTTTCTAAGGCTTGTCCTGAATGGAAAGAAAAAGTTGGAGCAGGTACTTCTGTAGACTGGCCGGTCGGAATAGGTGCTAAGGGTAATCCAGGGGTTACCAACTATGTAAAACAAAACCAAGGTTCTATAGGCTACGTAGAATATACTTATGCTAAGGAAAATAACTTGCCAGTAGCACGTTTGCTTAATAAAGATAAAAATTATTACTTATTACCAAGTATAGAAACCATCCAGGCAGCAGCTTCTAACGCTAAATGGTCGATGGAAAAGGACTTTTATGAAGACCTAACTTATCAACCTGGTAAAATGTCTTATCCTATCGTAGGGGTTTCTTTTGTTCTTTTAGTAAAAGATAGCCCCCGTGCTAACGAGGTAACCAAATTTTTTAAATGGGCCTTCGAAAATGGAGACACTATTGCCCAAAAACTTTACTATATACCTCTTCCTAAAAATCTAAAAACTATGATTTATAAGTACTGGCAAAAACATAAGGTCAATTAAACCCTTCTTATAACCTCTCTTAAAGAGGACTTCCTCTTTTCAGAGGAGGTCCTCTTTACTTTTTTTACCCTTTTTATCTATAATTTTTATGTTAAAATTACTTAAACTAATAAGGACGGTATATGGGAAAAGGCTTCTCTTATTTAATAGAAATTTTTACCAAATATTTTTTAGGTTTTTGGGCGGTTTTTACAGGTCTTCTTTTCCCTTTTGTTGTCTTTTTAATACTGCTTTACGAATCTAAACTTGCCATTCAGAATTTTGGGGTAATAAACTTTCTAACCTCTACAGAATGGGACCCTGTTAGAGAAAGTTTTGGTGCCCTCCCGATGATAGTAGGCACTTTGATCAGCACCTTTATAGCCATCCTTCTTGCTGCCCCAATCTCTATAGGTATCGCTATCTTTATTACCGAACTTGCTCCTTCATGGCTTAAAGGAATTTTTACCACAGCTATAGAGCTTCTGGCTGCCATCCCAAGTATAATATATGGGATGTGGGGTTTCTTAGTGTTTGCCAAGTATATGCGAGAAGACATAGAACCAGCATTACAAAAAATCTTCTCTCCTATCCCTATACTGTCGCAACTCTTTTCAGGAAACCCCACAGGGATTGATGTGCTTACCACCTCTATAGTTCTTTCTATAATGATAATTCCCTTTATGTCTTCAGTAGTGAAAGATGCCTTTAACCTGGTACCTTCGGTGATGAAAGAATCAGCCTATGGGCTTGGGGCTACAAAATGGGAGGTGGTAAAAGATATAGTTATTCCTTATACTGCTTCAGGAATTGCAGGAGGGCTTATTCTTTCTACAGGAAGAGCTTTAGGAGAAACTATGGCTGTTACCTTTTTGGCAGGCAATGTTCCTCAAATTCCAAAGTCCTTACTTGAACCCTTTACTACGATTACCGTAGCCTTAGCCAATCAGTTTACTGAAGCTGACACACCTTTATATCTCTCTTCTCTTTTTTATCTTTCTTTGTTCTTGTTTGTGATATCCTTTGGAGTTTTGATTTTAGCTAAACTCATGATGTTGAGGATTGAAAAAAGATGGAAAAAGTAGTTCTTTATAGAAGAAAGCTTATAAGTAAGGTGATGCTTTTTTTATCCTTTGTAGCAGCTATTTATGGACTTTTTTGGCTATTTTGGATTCTGGGGACTCTTTTTTTTAACGGTTTTAAACACCTAACCTTTTCTCTTTTTTTAGAAGACCCTGCCCCCCCTGGTATAGAAGAGGGAGGGTTAAGACATGCCTTTATAGGGCATGCTATCATTACTTTGATAGCATGTCTTATCGGTATCCCCATAGGGATTTTCTCTGGAATATACTATTCTGAGTATGGAAGAGATTCAAAGTTTTTTAAAGTTTTAGGTACTATCACAGACGTTATGGTAAGTACCCCTTCTATCATCATGGGAGCGGTGATGTATGCCTTGTTTGTTGTTCCCTTCAAACATTTTAATGCCTTTGCAGGTTGTTTAGCCTTAGGTATGCTTATGGTTCCTGTTATCAGTAAAACTACAGAAGAGATGCTTAAATTAGTTCCATTTACCTTAAGAGAGGCGGCTTATGCCTTAGGAGCTTTTAAATGGCAGTTGATAAAAGATGTGGTTTTGAGGTCGGCTAAATTTGGCATATTAACCGGAGTGTTACTTGGTATGGCAAGGATCTCTGGAGAAACTGCACCTTTATTGTTCACTGCTTTTAACAACCACTATGTTTCTTTTGACATATTTAAACCTATGGCTTCTCTCACAGTCACCATTTTTGACTATGCCATGAGCCCCTATGAGTTTTGGCACAATCAGGCATGGGCAGCTTCTTTCTGTTTAGCTCTTTTTGTACTAATTCTTTCTATTTTTGCTAAAACTTTAGTTCATTCAAACTTTGGCTGGCTAAAACTTTTTAAAAGAAAAAAATAAAACAGAGGCTTTAAGATATGGACGACAAAAAAGTAGAAATAGAGGTTAAAAACCTTAATTTTTATTATGGGAAAGAACTTGCGCTTAAAAACATAACCATGAAGATTTATCGGAAAAAGGTTACTGCTCTGATAGGCCCCTCAGGATGTGGAAAAACTACTTTTCTTAGATGTTTAAATAGGATGCATGACCTTTATGTGGGTAACCGTTATGAAGGAGAGATAATTTTTGAAGGAAAAAATATCCTCGATAAAAAGATAGACCTTATTGAGCTTAGGGCTAAAATAGGTATGGTTTTCCAAAAGCCTACTCCCTTTCCCATGAGTATTTTTGATAACGTAGCCTATGGTTTAAGGTTAAAAGGAATAAAAGGAACTGAACTTAAAGATAGGGTTGAAGCTGCCCTTAAAGATGCTGCCCTCTGGGATGAGGTTAAGGATAGACTTAAAGAAAGTGCCTTTTCTCTTTCAGGAGGACAACAACAGAGACTTTGTATTGCAAGGGCTATTGCTGTTGAACCCAAAGTTTTACTTTTTGATGAACCGACCTCAGCTTTAGACCCCATTTCTACTGCCAAGATAGAAGACTTAATCGTTCAGCTAAAAAATAAAATCACTATTGTTATCGTTACACATAACATGCAACAGGCGGCAAGAACCTCAGATTATACAGCTTTTATGTATCTGGGCGAACTTATAGAAGTGGGTCCTACAGAAAAAATCTTTACCAATCCCGACAAAAAACTTACAGAAGACTATATTACAGGAAGGTTTGGATAAAAGGTATGAAGACACCAGAAGGTTTTCTCTTTTCTGCGGTAAAATGTGGTATCAAAAAACCTGATAGGTTTGACCTTGGGTTGATTTATTCACCAAATAGACTTACTGCCTGGGGGGTTTTCACCCAAAACACCGTTCAAGCAGCCCCTGTAGTCTTAGGTAAAAAACTTATAAAAGAAGAAACGTTACACGGCGTGGTAGTAAACAGTGGAGTAGCCAACGCCTGCACCGGAGAAGAAGGAATTCAAAGAGCTACCAAACTTTTAGAAGAGGTTGCCAAAGGATTAGGGGTAAGTCTAAGGAGTTTGTTGCCAGCTTCAACCGGTGTGATAGGAGAACAATTGCCTCTTGAAAAAATGCTTCCCAAAGTCTCAGAACTTGTATCCAACCTTTCTCCAGAGCGTTATTTAGACTTTACGAAGGCTATCATGACCACCGATACCTTCCCCAAGATAGCTTATCGAAGTTTAAAAAACGGGATTTCTATCCTTGGGATAGCTAAAGGGGCAGGGATGATAGCCCCAAACATGGCAACGATGCTTGGTTTTATTCTAACAGACGCAAAGGTTTCTAAAGACACCTTGAAAAAGGTCCTCCCCAAGATAGTAGACCATAGCTTTAATCAGATAACCGTTGACGGAGATACCAGTACCAACGATACGGTTTACATGCTTTGTAGTAACCAGAAAGACCTCAAAAACTGGGAAGACTTTGAAAAAGCTTGTTTAGAGGTAGCACAAGAACTGGCCTATCTTATCGTAAAAGACGGTGAAGGTGCAAGTAAGGTTATAAAAATTATGGTAAAAGGGGCTAAAACCAAAGAGGATGCTAAGACTTTTGCCTTTTCTGTGGCCAACTCTCCTTTAGTAAAGACTGCAGTTTATGGAGAAGATGCAAACTGGGGAAGAATTTTTGCTGCCCTTGGGAAAACGACCATTCCTTTTGATTTCGAAAAAGTTGAAATCTATCTTAATGGAATCCCCTGGGTAAAAAACCTAAAAGTAATAACTGATGAAGAACTTTTAAGAAAAGAACTACAAAAAGAGGTAGTTGAAATACAGATCAAGTTAAAAGAAGGTAAAAAAGGTTTTGAAGTTTGGGCAAGTGACCTTACCGAAGAATACATCAAAATAAACGCCCATTATCGCACATAGTTTAAGGATGAAACTTCTCTTAACCAACGACGACGGTATCTATGCAGAAGGTCTTTGCGCGCTCTATAACGCCCTTTCTCTTGAACATGAGGTCTACATCGTAGCCCCTGAGGCAGAAAGAAGCGCCGTAGGGCATGCTATTACCATACACTATCCTCTTAGGGTAACCAAAGTTAAAAGAGGCAAGAAATTCTGGGGATATGCAGTAAGTGGAACCCCTGCTGATTGTGTCAAATTAGCGTTATATGAACTGATAGGCCCGGTAGATTTAGTGATCTCAGGGATTAACCGAGGGGCAAACGTAGGGATTAATTTGGTCTATTCAGGAACAGTTTCTGCCGCAACAGAAGCCAAAATTTTAGGTTATCCCTCTTTAGCGGTTTCCATAGATGCTTATGAAGATGTAGACTATTGTTTTGCTGCCAACTTTATAGCCAAGTTCTTGGACGTTCTAAAAGATTTGCCTTTAAACAAACCATTCTGCCTAAACATAAACATCCCTAACGGTAATCCCTCCAAAATAAAAGGAATAAAGTTTGTAAAACAGTCTAAAGCAAGGCTTAAAGAGGTCTTTGAAAAGAGATTTGACCTCCATGGGAAGGCCTATTACTGGCAGGGTGCAGAAGAACACACAGAAACAGACGAAGACACAGACGTCCTTGCTTTAAAACAGGGTTACATCACCATTACTCCCATCCATTTTGACCTAACCAACCACAACTACCTAAAAATCCTTAAAAAGCATAACTTAAACTTTAATTTAGACTTCTAAATCAACGTTCAAGCAGTCTCACCTTTAAGAAAAATTAAATGACATAACATTTAAGCCTGTAGATAAATATAATATAACATTTATGATAAAATTAGAAAAAATAATAAACTTTTTTCTTATAAACTTAAAAATTATATATATTTTATTGTATTGTATTGTTTAATGTTTTAAAATGTTTCAAAACATTTTAAAACATTAACAGACTTTTGTTTTTAAATGCGGTCAAAAAGTCTGAGTTTTCAATAAAGCAAGATTTGGCATAATAGTTGCTTTATTTGTTTATGATTAAACAGACCTTTTAAAAAGAGGTATTAGAGGCTAAAAACTAATAAAACAAGTATGAAGGTAAGAAACGTACAAGTGCTTATAAAGACTGAAGATAAAGACTTAGAGGAGCGATTAAAAGAAATGGTAAGTAAAATAGGGGCGAGGATGGTTGAAACCGAAAATCTTTCTAAGGATGAGTTAAAAAAGATAGATCTACTAATCATAGATACCCGTGAGATGGAATATGAAAGCATGTTTGAGTTTATTGGGGAAATAAGAAAGTTAAACAATAAAATAAAAATTATGTGGTTAACCTGTAAAGATAACATTAAGTCTTCTCTCTTAGCTATGAAGGTTGGGGTTACCGAAGAAGTTTTCTTTCCTATAGATGTAAAAACTTTAAAAAATAAAATTAAGGTTTTATTAGAGCTATCTCAAAGAGAAAAAAGAGAACAAACCAGAGCGTGTTAAAGATGGAGAAAATTGACTTTGTTTAAAAATTTAACCAAATTAAAAATATAAACAGGGAGGTGATGCTTATGGGAAAAAGGTGAAGCATTTTGGGGTTAATTTAGGTGTTTTCGTTTTTATCGTTACCAGAAAAGGTAAGAGGAAACTATGAAAAAGAAAATTAGTAAAACAAATGTAAAAATCAAAAGGAGGTAGACAATGGGTAAGTTAAGATTTCTTTATGAATTTATGATGAGTGCTTCTTTGGCTCATGCACGTTGGGAAAAAGAAATGGCAGACAACATTTTTCGAAACAAAAAGCGTTTATTACTTTTGTTGGTGCTCTTATCTCCTATTTTGGTAACCTCTCTCTTAGGGGCTGCTGACATACTCGGAGGTAAAAGGGCATATGCTCCCGCTCACTATACACCTATAGTTTTTTGGGTTTCTACTGTGGTGGGCTTTGCCGCTGGGTTGATTACTGGATGTATCGGTGCAGGAGGTGGATTCATAATCGCCCCAGCCCTTATGTCTGCAGGGGTAAAAGGTATAATGGCTGTAGGAACAGACCAGTTTCATATTTTTGCTAAAGCTATCATGGGAACGGTGTTGCACAAAAAATTAGGGAACGTAAGTGTAGCTTTGGCTATATTTTTTATAATAGGTTCTATTGTTGGTGCTACTACCGGGGGTTACATAAACAGGTTGCTTTATAGTAAAGACCCTGTTCTTAGTGATGCTTTTATAAGTATAGTCTATGCAGTAATCCTGGGATTTTTGGGTTTTTATGCCATGTATGACTATTTTAGTACAAGAAGAAAAATAAAAATAGGGCAAGCTTCTACTTCGGAAGGTGCTCACGGTGGAGTAATTGGAACCACCAATTTAGCCATACAAATTCAAAAGATTAATGTCCCTCCTATAATCAAGTTTGACGAAGACTTCGGAGGCAGACAGATTTCAGCTTGGTTTATCATCGCAGGTGGTTTTGTAGTAGGGTTTTTGGCTGCGATAATGGGAGTAGGTGGTGGTTTTGTTACCTTCCCGATGTTTGTTTACGTTTTCGGAGTATCTACTCCTACTACCGTTGGTACTGACATCTTCCAAATCATCTTTACAGCAGGCTACTCCTCCCTTACCCAGTATGCTATCTATGGTTATGTTTTTTATACCTTAGCTATGGGACTTCTGATAGGATCTTTGATAGGAATTCAAATAGGAGCACTTACCACCAAAGTTGTCCCTGGAATTACAATCAGAGCTTTTTATGCCTTAACCATTATGGCAGGATTTTTTAACAGAGTATCTGTTTTACCTGACAAATTTAGGTCTTTAAACCTTGTTTCTATTTCTAAAGAGGTTTGTGAAACCTTCATTTTTATAGGAAACATTTTATTCTGGGGAGCTGTAGGTTTGTTTGGAGTTTGGGTGTTAGTTAATTTCTTTAAAAACATAAGAACTTTAAGAGAGGAGGGATAGGCCATGGCAGCTATGAGGAAAAAAGAGTTAACCCTTGGTGTAATTTTTACACTGGTGTTTATAGGTATTTTGTTTGTAATGTTTCAACCTTGGTTTGGTAGAGGTCAAAACTTTTTAACTTATGCTGACGAACTTTTCAATAGCTTGGCTAAAGGTTCTGCATATTTTATACCCAAAACAAAAACTAAAGTAGAAAAGTTTAAAGGGAAAATTTTAGATATCGAAATCAATCTTAAGAAACCCACCGATACCCCTCAAGACCTTCAAACAAGAATAGCCTTAAACACCAAGCTCTATACCCTAGCAGGGGCACAAGTAGAAGATAAAGGAGATGGTACAATCAGAATAGTAGGCGATTTGGGTCAGATACTAAGCTCTGCCCTAGAAGATGCAGATGCTATGTATTGGAATAAGGGAGATTTTATCAAAGAAAAGTATGGATATCAAGACGAAAAAAAGATGTTCAGACAATGGCATAACAGTTTGAGTGCTATTAATAAAAAGCTTACTTTGCAAAAAAAGGCAGAAATGGCTCAGGTAATAAATGATGTTGTTACGAAGGCTATCGAGCCTGGCTATAATTTTTATGGAATTACACCAGAAAGTGTTAAGACTAAATATGGACTACTTACAGGGCTTCTGATTTTTTATGTATTTTACACGATCTGGTGGGGATTTGCTATAATGTATCTAATGGAAGGACTTGGCCTTTCTACCAAAAAAGGTAAAAAGAAGGAGGTGTAAAATGGAAAAAATACTCATCGCCACCGACGGCTCTCAAGCAGCTGAAAAGGCTGCAAAATTAGGGGTAAAGTGGGCTAAAATCTTTAACAGTAAACTGTATGGCTTAAGTGTAGCAGAGGTGATTCCTCTTGGTCCTGAATTGATGGAAGTTTACCCTAAACTGATAGAAATTTTAGAGAAAAAGGCCTATGAGGCGGTAGAATTTATCAAAAAAGAAGCAAGCAAAGAGGAGTTAGCTTGTGAAACCTTTGTTTTTAGCAGCTCAGATCCTTTAGAGATAATCTTAGATAAAATACAAGGATTAGGAATTTCTATGGTAATGATGGGAAGAAAACACACTTTAGGAAGGGTAAGTAGAAGCATTATCGGTAAGTCTCCAGCCCCGGTTACGGTGGTTCCGGCAGAGGCTTCTACTACCTCAGATTCTACTACCTCAGAAAAGATACTTTTAGCTACAGATGGGTCTGTTTATAGCCAAAAAGCTACCTCTTGGGCGATCGATTTTTGTAAAAAAGTAGGAAGCACTTTGTTTGTTATATCAGTAGCTAAAACAGACAACGATGTTGCTTTTGCTGAAGAATGTATAAATGCGGCAGAAGAAAAGGCTAAAAATCAGGGAATCAAGGTTGAAACCTTTGTAGTCAAAGGGGAACCCTTTGAGAAGATTTTAGAATTTTCTTTTCAAAAAGAGACAGACCTTATTATAATGGGATATAAAGGGAAAACCGGTTTAGAAAAAATCTTAGTAGGAAGCGTAGCAGAAAGGGTGGTAGAAAACTCTAAAGCTCCTGTAGTGTTAATAAAATAACTCCGTAAATACCTCTAAGGACAAACGTTAGGGCAACCTATTTGAGGTTGCCCTTTTCTTATTTCAAGCTTCTTTCAAGGTTGACTAAAAATAAAAAACGTTTAAAGTTTATTTATAAAAAGGAGGAGTGCCCGAGTGGACGAAGGGGGCCGACTCGAAATCGGCTGAAGGGGTATTAAACCCCTTCCGGGGGTTCGAATCCCTCCTCCTCCGTGTTTTAAACGCTATGCGTAACTATAATGTTAAAAAACTTAAAATTTTAGAACTGTTAGCTCAAACTTCCTGTATCTCAGGGGAGGTTTTGGCACAAAGAATTGGAATTTCAAGGACTGCAGTCTGGAAATACATTCAAGCTTTGAAAGACGAAGGATATCCTATCGTTACCACCAAAAAAGGGTATAGCCTCTCTACTACCTCAGACTTAATCTTGCCTGAAAACATCGAAAAAGCCTTGGAAACACATAAAATAAATCTCATAAACAAGGTTTACTATTTTAGGTCTGTGTCTTCGACGATGGAAGTAGCTAAAAAACTTGCCGAACAAGAAAAAAATTTTTTAGTCATAGCTGAAAAACAAACCGCAGGACGAGGAAGACTGGGAAGGCCTTGGATTTCAAACGAAGGTGGGATATGGATGAGCCTACTGATTCGCCCCTCCATTTCTTTAAGAGAAAGTTTTATTCTTACCTATCTTGCAAGTCTCTGCGTATGCAAAGCCCTTAGACAGATAACCAGCCTTTCTTTCTATCTAAAGTGGCCAAATGATATAGTCTTTTTAACAAACGACGAAATAAAAAAGGTAGCAGGTATTTTGCTTGAACTAAAAGCAGAAGTAGATAAGATTGATTACGCTATCATAGGCATAGGAATAAACGTAAACAATCAGATAAACTCTTTTGAACCTACGGGAATTTCTTTAAAAGAACTTACCAACAGGCTTTGGAACAGAACAGATATAATCATAGAAATCATGAAAAATTTTTATCACTATTTTCAGGTTAAACCAGAAGAAATATTAAACGAATGGAAACAACTTTGTTTAACCCTGGGGAAAAAGGTTAAAATCATAAGACCTCAAGGAGAATTAATCGGAAAAGCCCTTGATATAGCAGAAGATGGCGCCCTTTGGTTAGAAGCTGAAAACCAAAGGGCGGTTAAAATCTATTCAGGAGACTGTATTCACTTAAGAGTGGCTTAACCTATAGGTTTATTATCGCAATCGTAGGTTCTAAACATTTGTTTATTACTGCTGAACTTACCCCACCTAAAACAAGGTCTTTAAGAGCTGAACGTCCTTTTCTCCCCATGATTACCAAGTTATGTCCACTTTGATTTATTTCTTTAACTATCTCTTTCTTAGGGAACCCAACGGTGGCTTTGGTCTCGATCAACTCTTCTTTAATTCCTTGGTCTAAAAATCTTTTTTTAGCCTTATCAAGGATTTCTTTGGCTTCCTCTTCTGGGTCTATACCTGCCTGTACTCTTTCAAGGTAAAGAGAAAGATTGATAACCCTTAACAGAGTTACCTTCCTTATCTCCTTAACGTACTTGGTCAGACATACTGCGTGCTCTACTGCCTTCATGGAATACTCTGAGCCATCAACAGGCACTAAAATGTCACCTATAGACCCTTCCTTTTCTCCTACCAGATAAATGTTTCGATTGGTCAACCCATGTAAAACTTTGTTGGATACACTTCCAAGAAAATAGCTTTTTATTTCCGAGATACCTCTTCTTGCAAGGATTACAGTCTGAAAATTTTCCCTTTCTGCAAATTCAATTATCTTATTTCCCGGGTCTCCTTCATCAACCTTCTTTTCTATCAACCCGGTGATACCAGCGTTTTTAAGCACGTTTTCATACTCAGATAAAAAGGGCATTATGTTTTCTTCCACGTGTCTCTTTTTAATTTTCGTTATAATTTCTGAATTTTTTATAAGTTCTGCCCTAAAATCAAGGTTTTTCATGTGCTCACTTAAATATCCACCTGCCATTACATAAAAAAGGGTTATGTTTTCAACCTGAAAGTTTTTAAGCATGTTCCCTGCAAACTTAACGGCTCTTAAAGAATTTTCACTTTTATCAACAGGTAGTAAAACTTTATCAAATCCACAGTTAACCATCCTTTTCCTCCTACAATTTTAATAAAAAAGCAATAACCAGATATTACTAATTATGATGGTTATTAACATATAAACAAAAGCATATTTCATAAAGCCAAAAAAGCTTATTTTATAACCTGCAGATTCTGCAATTCCTATGGTTACTACGTTGGCAGAAGCACCTATCATAGTCCCATTTCCTCCTAAACAGGCTCCTAAAGCTAAAGCCCACCAGAGAACGTTACTTTCAGCACCAGGTATCACCTTTGTAAGATAGGCAACTATAGGTAACATCGTCGCTGTAAAAGGTATGTTATCCACAAAAGCGCTCATTATAGCAGAGACCCACAAAATAAGACATATGGCCACTGTAAGATTTCCTGCTGAAAGATTATGCACCCAGTCTGCGATAATCGCAAGTAATCCTACCTCTTCTACAGCCCCGACTATTATAAAAAGAAAGATAAAAAATAAGAGAGTTGTCCATTCTATGTCTTTTTCGATCAACTCAAGCATTTTTACTTTTTTAGTAAGCACTGCATAGGTAAAAAGAATCCCTGCACCAAACAAAGCCGGAATACTTACCTCCATATGCCAGTATCCATGTGTTGCAAAAAATCCAATCACTATCAACATCACGATAAGTCCATAGGTTAGAAGGGTTTTATCTGTAATCTTGTATTCTTCCTTTAAATAGCTCAAGAAAGCATCGACATCATCAACTTTTCCTTTTTTGTATTCCTTTGAATAGAAAAATTTGTTGTATATGATAAGCGCTATCATGCATATTAGTACCACCGGTGTTAATGCATAGACAAACTGCATAAATGTAAGCCCTGTGTATGAACCGATCATGATGTTTGGAGGGTCACCTATGAGAGTGGCTGTTCCACCTACATTTGAGGCCATTATACCTGGTATTAAAAGAGAAAGAGGATTAATTTTTAGTGCTATAGATATTTCGATTAAAACCGGTGTATAAAGGAGCATAGCCGTCACATTGTCAAGAAAAGCAGAAGTTATGGCTATGAAAAAGAAAGAAATTATGCTAAGAACCATTACATTGCCACGGGCAAGTTTGTATGACATATAGGCGCACCACTGGAAAACCCCTGTATGTTTAAGCACCCCGATGATTACCATCATACCCATAAGAAGGAATATCACGTTCATGTCGATGGCTTCTATAGCCCTTTCAAAAGAAATGATGTGAAAATCAGAATTGATCGTACCCAGGGTATAGGTAAGGATAAGGATGGTGGCAGCCCCAAGCATGGCTGCAACCGTTCTGTGAAGCAACTCAAAAGATATAAGCGCATAAGTTACGACAAAAACTATGGTGGCAATCCAGAAAGCAGGCCCTATATACCGCTCAAGGATGATATTTTTGTTGGCATAAAACTCATTGCCTTTTACAGCAAAATCTTCCTTTTTAATCTCAACGACAGTTTTTTTAAACGAAGTTTTGGCAATCTCAAGTTGAATCTTTCCGGTTTCAATTAATCCTTTTGGCAGTTGAAAGTCAAGCTGAAACGTCCCCTGAGAAGAACTAATAACTTTATCCAGCTTACCATGTTCTTTTAGTATCTTATAAGGTTTTCCATCAACTAACAGTTTTATCTCTGCCTCTTTAACCGGCTCTTTATGATTATCAAGGATTATGCCTGAAATATGAATCTTATCCATGTTTTGCTGAGAATTATCCTCGGCAAAAACCAAAAAAGGTAAAATTAAAATAAAAAGGGCAAACAAAAAGAAAGTTTTCTTCATGGAAACCCCCTAAATCTAAATTTTTATTTCTTTCTTTTCACCGTTAACCACTACATAAGATTCGTCAGGAATGATGTAGTTTTCCTCTGGTCCATGCACCTGAATTCCTGAAATAACGGCATAATCAGCCTTTTTAGTATCCACAACCTTTTCTATTATATGCTCAAGATCTTCTACGATTACCTTAAGGGTTATTTTGGTAAGAGTAAGAAGGTCTGGAATCTCTCCGTATTTCAATTCTCTAAGTAATCTTCTTTTTAAAAGACTTTCTTCGATATCCTCTTCATCAAGTCTTATATTTATCTTTCCTGACTTAAGTTCATTAAGAAAGAGACACAAAGCCCCACAAGCATGAGATTTTTCAAGCCCTTTCCTCTTGCATACTCCCATGTTTTCGTTTTCATCAATTGCGATGTGAGAAAAGGCATAAAAAACATATCGTTCTTTACCATCTACCTGCGGAGCATGGCTTATAAAAGCTTTCATCCCAGTCTTACCGGCTGTGAAAAGCCCAGCAAGACTGGAAAAATTAAAGGCTTCCCCCCACATTCTTTTTATGTGACTTCTTACTGTCTGGGAGATCTCGTCTCTACATACACAAACAGAGGCTATGGAATTTCCATCGTTAAAACCAAAATCTTTTAAGATATCATATGATCTTTTTATGAAATCATACTCTCTATAAAACTTTCCAAAAATTTTCTCTAAAATTGGCTGAATAACCATATCCTACCTCCTTATTTTAACAGTATTGGCATTCCCAAGAATGGCCAAATTACAACAACAAAAAATGCAAGGACCAAAATAAGAACTATGCTCATTACAATACCGTGTTTAAAAAATTCTCCTGGAGTAAACTGTCCTGACTGATAGGCAATCGCATTAGGAGCTGCTCCAATCAATAGCAAGAATGGCATACCAGCTGTTACCAAAGAACTATAAAATATAACATCAGGAGCCACACCAAGATACTGAGCGATAACCAAAGATACAGGCAAAGATATAGCTATTGCTGCAACATTCATGATAAAATTGGTCATCAACAACACAAAAGTTGCCACACCTAAAACAAAAACAATCCAAGGTGCATTCTTAAAAAGTGCAAGCCAATTAACAGCAATCCACTGAGCTGCACCTGTTTTCCACAAACAAAAACCAATACTCATAGCTCCACTGAAGAGAAGGATTATATTCCATGGGACTTCTTCAAGTTCTTTCACAGTAAGAATTCCCAGGAGGAAAAACAGCAAGGTAGAGCAAAGCATAATAGCTGCACGATCTAAGGGTTGTAATGCAGGGACAAAAGATTGAGCTGACATAACCAAAACAACTGCAATTACTATAATAATAACCAATTTCTCTTGGATAGTCATAGGCCCAAGTTCTTTCATCATGTGTTTTACCTTTTCTTTTAATCCCTTAATAACGGATTTTTCTGGCTTAAGCACGATAATAAAATAAAGCCAGATAAGGAAAACCATCAGCCAACCAATCAAAAACATATACTTAGTTAGTTCAAAAAATCCTATATCTCTTCCTGTAAACTCTTTAAACATACCTGCAGCTGCAGGTCCTCTTGCTGCTCCTAAAAAGGTAACAATACTTCCCGCTCCAGCAGCATAAGCCATCCCTATGAACAAGGCTTTTCCAAATTTCGTTGGTTTTTCAGATTCCCCATATAAAGAATTTATTGCCAGTAAAATCGGAAAAACTGTTGCAGCAACTGCGGTGTGTGCCATAAAATGGGTTAACGCTGCTGTGACTACAAGAGCTCCTAAAAGGATCATGCTTGTTCTTTCACCTACTATTTCTAGCATTTTGTAAGCAATTCTTTTAGTAAGTCCTGTTTTGGTGAAGGCAATCCCGACAACCACAGAACCAAAGATAAACATAACAGAAGGATCCATAAAATCACGAAAAGCATCTTTGGCAGAACGAATGGCAAATAGAGCCTGGAAAACTCCTATTGCGATGCTTGTAACCCCTATAGGAACAACCTCAAAAACCCACCAAATACCTGCCATAAGGAATAATCCTATAGCCCCCTTTGCTTGTTGAGATAAGGGGAAATGTTTTCCTAATGGATCCACTGCATCTGGCCATGGAGGTGAAAAATAAACAGCAAAAAAACAGGCTAAACCAAGAAAAATAAAAAAAATTCTTTTCCAATTAATCTTTCTTTTTTCCTTGGCAACATAAATCTCCTTTGGTGGTTCAGGCAACCCCTCTGGTCTTTTTTCCTTAGCCATTTCCTTCCCCTCCTATCCTTTGATTATCTCTTCACATATGGCGTCAAAAACTTCAGCTATTCTTACAATACCAACAAACTTCTTTTTGTCTTCAATAACTGGCAAAACTGGCAAATCATGATGGATCATCAAATAAGCAGCTTTAGTAACCGGGTCTAATGGTTCTACAAAATATTTAGCAGGAACCATAATCTCACTTATCTGCCTTTGAGCCAATTTTTTAGACTCTTTTGTAAACAAACTATCCCATACTATAGCAAGTCCGATTTGTTCTTCTTCTGGAACCTGCGCCTTTTGAGGAGGCTTAAGAAATGAAGGTTCAATTCCTTTTAAGATGTCTTTAATAGTAACCGTTCCCAAAAGATTATACTTTCCGTCAAAAACAAGAATTGTAATTGGATCCGTGTGTTTTTGGGTTTGGATAAAAGAGGCTTTAACAACTTTTATAGCCTGTTCGACGGTAAACCAGTAGGGAATATGAGGATACTCGAATATTCCCAACATCACATCTTTAACTAATTTCCCTGATGACATAACCCACCCCCTAACTTTTTATGTTTGTCTTCTTAATAGCAAAAACAATTTGGTACTATCCTTTTTTTTGTAAAAATGGGTTAAGAGAACCACCGTATCTCCGGAAAAAACCTTTTGCTTCATCAAAACTACAGGACTACCTTCAGCAGTTTGAAGCAGATCAGCCAGCTCTTTATTTAAATAAAAAACCTCAAAAAAAGTATATACTTTTGTAATTTTTATACTATATTTTTTTTCAAAAAGGTCGATAATCGATTGATTTTCGATATCCTCCTCAAGAAGTTGTGGACATATGCTAAAAGGTACAAAAGATTCTTGAAGAATAGAAGGTCCTTGTTCGCTTTCCCAGAGAACTTTAACATATATCACATGCTTATTCTCAGGAATCTCAAGTTCTTCGTGCAAGCCATCAATTGGCATAACAACAGTTTTGGCAATAACTTTTTTACTTAAGATGCTTTCATCTTCAACCCAAAGAGTTTTGAGAAACGTCGACATGGTCAAGCCTTCTAAAACCAGATTTTTTCTTACGAATGTACCCTTACCTTGTTTCCTTATCAAATACCCATGCCTTACAAGCTCTAAGACAGCATTTCTTACCGTTACCCTACTTACATTAAACATTTTACAAAGTTGTTCCTCAGTAGGAATCTTAGACCCAGGTTTCCACTCTCCACCTTCGATCTTTCTCTTTAAAATTTCAAATATTTGCAGATAAAGCTTTTCATGCTCCTCTCTACTAATCAACTCAACCATAAACCTTCTCTTTCCTTCTATTTAATTTGTTATAATGATATAACAAAACAAAGTTATAACATTACAATGTTCAAATTATATATAAAAATATGTTTTTGTCAATAGGGCGAAGAACAAATTTTTTAATTTTTTAGATATATTTAAAAATTAAAAGATTGAGTACTAAAATCCTAAGGTATATTGTAAAAATTCCAATATTGTTTATTTTGTTTAGTGTAGAATTTAAAATTCGGAGGTATCATGAAAAAAATATTAGATTGGTTTGGGCTTCCCAATTCTAAGAAAGAGGAAGAAAAAGCAAGATTGAAAAAAATTTTATATGAAAAGTATGTTTTTTTTCAAAAAGTCCTTGAAGAAAACAATCGAGCCCTAACCATCATGGCGGACATGGAGGAAAAGCTCTCTGGAGAATATCTTTTCGACATGCATTATATCCAACATAGCGTAAAAGAAATCTTAGATTCAGTAAATGAAATAATTAAAAATTTAAATGCCCTTTCTGAAGGGAAGTTTACAACATTAGAAAACGTTTTTCACGAAATCAAACAAAAAATAGAAAAAATTTTAACTTCAAAAATCGAAATCCCAAAAACTGAGTTTACCCTTCCCCTTGAAGCCATCGATAAAGATTCGTTGTTGGTTGCAGGTGGTAAAATAACCCATCTTGCAGAACTTAAGAATATCCTTAACATATCTACTCCTGAAGGATTTGTTATTACTTCTTATACCTTTTTGAAATTTATAGAAAAAACGCAACTTAAAGAAAAAATTTTTGAGATCCTTCAAAACATTGAGATTAACAAAATAGAGAGCCTAAACGAAGGAAGTCAACAAATTCAAGAATTGATCATAAATTCAAACATACCTGAAGAAATTCTTAACTCTATACAATCCTCTTATAAACATCTATGTAAAAAACTCAATCGCAGATGTATGGTTTCCGTAAGAAGCAGTGCAATTTTTGAAGATTCTGAATTTAGTTTTGCAGGACAATATTCCTCTTTTTTAAACGTCTCTGGAGAAAGTATTCCTTACTATTATAAAAAAGTTATCGCAAGTCTTTTTAATCCAAGAGCTATTTTTTACTATAAAACCAAAGGATTTTCAGAAACAGATATGGTTATGGCAGTTGGAGTCCTTTCTATGGTAAACGCTCGATCTGGTGGGGTAATATATACACGTAATCCCAACAATCCGGAGGCTGATAGCATAATAATAACCGCAGTAAGAGGATTAGGGAAATTAGTGGTTGATGGTAGTGTAACTCCTGAAACCTACATCGTAAACAGAAAAGGAAGCATCCTTGAAAAACTTCCAGGGAAACAACCTAAGATGCTTATTTGTAAAGAAACAGGTGGGATAGAAGAAATACCTCTACCTTCTAGCATTTCTTCAACTTCTTTAAACGAGAAAGAGGTATTTGAGTTGTTAAAAATAGCGATAAAAATCGAAGAATATTATGGAAGCCCTCAGGATATCGAATGGGCTATCGATGAGGAAGGGAATATTTTTATACTCCAAACACGACAGCTAAGAACCTTAGAGAAAAAAGAAGAAACCAAAGTATACCTACCTACCAGAATAAAAGGGGCCAAAGTTCTTGTTGAAAAAGGATTGATTGCTTGTAAAGGTGTTGGGTATGGAAAAGCCTTTGTTTTGAATTCAGAAGAGGAATTAAACCAATTTCCTGAAGGATATATCCTGGTTGCAAGACACACAAACCCTAAGTATGTAGTGGTTATGAATAAAGCTGTTGCTATAGTAACCGATGTTGGAAGTCCTACTGGACATATGGCCTCTCTTTCAAGGGAATACAAAGTTCCTACGCTATTAAACACAGAAATAGCAACAAAAGTAATAAAACACGGGCAAGAAATCACGGTAGATGCTATAAATGGTGTTATCTACGAAGGAAAAATTCAAGAACTTATTGAGGCTTATGGTAAAACCAAAAAGGAGCCTTTTCAAGAAACTTTAATATTTAAAACCCTTGAGAGGGTTCTTAAACTGATTGTCCCACTCTATTTAGTCGACCCTACAAGCAAAGATTTTAAACCTGAAAACTGTAAAACCCTCCATGATATAACCAGATTCTGTCATGAAATGGTTATGCATGAAATGTTTACTCTTTGGGATAGATACCAAGACAGTGACATACATGCTGTTCCTCTTTTAGCAGGTATACCGGTAGGAATTTTAATCCTTGATATAGGAGGAGGGTTAAAAGAAGGAATTAAAAAAGCTACACCAGAAGACATTCTTTCTATTCCCTTTAAGGCTATTCTTAAGGGAATGCGATCTATGAAATGGCCTGAACCTCCTCCTGTGGATGCCAAAGGCTTTCTTGGGATGATAGCTCACACAGTAACCATCCCAGAAGAGGAGCTTCAGGAAACCGGAAAAAAAAGTTTTTGTGTGGCAACCCAAAACTACATGAATTTTAGTCTTCGGCTTGGATACCATTTCTCCATGATCGAAGCCTATGTTGGTGAAAACATAAACGATAACTATGTTAAATTTTTCTTTAAAGGTGGAGGAGCAGCCCTTGATAGAAGGTTGCGAAGGGTAAAATTGATAACCGAAATCCTAAAAGATTTGAGATTTAGGGTAAAAGTAAAAGAAGATGTAATAGATGCCGTGTTGTTTAAATATGATAGTCCTACAATTGAAAAAACTCTTGAAATCTTAGGCAAATTAACTGCTTTTACTAAACAACTTGATATGGTACTTTTTAACGATGCCATAACCCAGATGTACTTGGAGGAGTTTAGAACAAAATATATGAAAGAACTAATAGATTAAGTTTGGGATTTTAGTTTTTCTTTTAGCATCTTATTTTCTCTCTGGACTTTTTGCCATTTTAAGGCTTTCTCAATGGTAAACAAGATTTGCTCTTTTTTAAACGGTTTTGTTATAAAATCAAATGCCCCTATTTTAAGTGCTTCTGTAGCAGCATCGATCGTTCCATATGCGGTGATTATGATTACCGGAATATCTTCATCTTTCTTTTTTACTTCTTCAAGAAGTTGTAGACCATCAAGTCCTGGCATTTTAAGGTCGGTGATGACAACGTCAAACTCCCCTGTTCTTACCAGTTCAACCGCTTCCACTGGATTGTTGGTTACAGTAATTTCATAAGGTGTTTTTTCTTTTAAAATCATGGATAAAAGCTTAAGCATATCTGGTTCATCATCAACGATTAAAATCTTCTCAGGCATTCTTTGTCCCCCTTGTTTGATCTTTTGCCACCGGTAACTTTACTATAAAAGTTGTGCCCGTTTGTTCAGACTCTTCTTTTGTTTTTGTTACAAAGGTAATTATTCCATTATATTTTTTCACTATATTATACGACACCCATAACCCAAGTCCAGTCCCCTTTCCCACTTCTTTTGTGGTAAAAAAGGGGTCAAAAATCCTATGCCTATATTCTTTAGGAATCCCACAACCAGTATCAGAGATGCTAATTTCAACCCACTCTCCGTCATCTTTAGTAGAAACTGTAAGTATTCCCCCACCTTTCATCACATATATAGCATTATTGATGATGTTAAACAAAACCTGCTGTATTTCACCAGGATCTACCTTTACAAACGATATATTTTCCTGTAAAAATTTTCTAACCTCAATGTTATTTATAACAAACATGTTTTTCATAATCTCAAGCACTGTGTCTACACATTCATTAATATTAACCAGTTGTTCTTGATGTTCTTTATGTCTAACAAAACCTAACAAGTTTTCTACGATTCTTTTAGTATCTGTTGCGTGTTTTTCTATAATTTTTAAAATTTCGTATTCTTGAGATCCCTGCGGTACTTTTTCAAGTAAAATATCTGTAAATCCGAGAATTATGGCAATAGGATTGTTGATTTCATGAGCTACACCTGCAGCCAGAGTTCCTAAGGCTGCCAACTTTTCTGTATAATAACTTTGCTCTTCCAGCTTTCGGCGTTCGGTAATGTTTCGTGAAATACCTAACACAGAATATATATTACCTTTTTCGTCTTTTAAACCTCTCAAGTTGGTGTTAAACCAGAAATCTTTATCATCTACCACTATTTTATGAATAACCTGTTGGCTTTCTCCTGTTTCAAATATTTTTTTAATACTCGCCATCAAGATTTCTCCGTCTGGGACAAAAACCTCTACTATACTTTTCCCAATTATCTCTAATTCAGGACGGTTTAAAAAATTTTTGCCAAAGGTATTTATCGATAAGATTTCTCCTTTTAAATTTGCGGTAAATATTATATCCTCTGCGTTTTCTATCAAAGACCTATATCTTTCTTCTGATTTTCTTAACTCAGCGGTTTTTTTAGCCACCTCTTTTTCAAGAATGTTTGACCAGGTAACAAGAATAAAATTTATAAAAAGCCCCACCGATAAGATGATAACGATAACTATTCCTTGTAGAATCAGTTGTTGAAAATGAATGGTTTTTATAGCTCCTTCTACTTCACTTATAGGAGCCACCACCGCGATAGACCAGATTAAAGGTTCCGGTTTTTCTTTTAATCTTATCGGAGCGTACGCAATAAGCTTCTTTATTTCCCCTTCAACCCCTCTATGCCACCCTGAAATATACCAGCTTTTTCCTTCTTCCCCTTTAAGCATTTTTTCTCTCTGGATTTCGTTAATTCTTGTAAAAGCTATGGTTGGTTTTTTGCCTTTTCGGGCCTCAAAGGCATTTTGACCTATAAAAGACTTTTCTTCATGATAAAGAAAAATGCCTTTGTTAGAGATTACCCATGCATATCCTGTTTTTCCTGATCTTATGTTAAAGGCAACCTTACCTACCAAATAAGTCACGTCTACAGTAAAAACCAAAGCCCCTGAGAACAAATTGGTTGCCACAGGGTGAGATTCATCTATCGATACCTGCCATACCGGTGTTACCATTTTCATGATAAGCTTTGGAGGGTTTTCTTCGGGAGTATTGGGACATCTTACTATTTCACTAAATAATATTTCTCCTTTATTTGAAGGAAGGGCTGCCCATTTTAAAAATTTTTTGTCTTCGCTATCACATTTTTCTATAACATAGTTTGGGTTCTCCATAACTTTATAAATTTTACCAGTCTTAGCCTCGATAAACTTTATCTCTTTAACCCCCTCATACTTTACACTTAAAAAAGTTATGTTCATTCTGTTCAATAAAGCAGGTTTTTCAGAATACTGAATCGCAGGGGAAAGACTAAGAAGGGTGAGTTCTCTTTCTAATAGTTCTATAGAATTCTCTATTTGACTCGCAGCATGCTTGGCAAGCATGAGTTGCTGCTGGTTAAAATCCTCTATCACAATCTCTCTAATCTTCCTGGTAGAAAACCATCCAAACATTAACGCTATGGTAAGAAGAAAAAGCATCACAAAACTAATGGTTATTTGAAAGTATTTCAGATTAAAAGTAAATGGATGATATTTTTCTATTAGAGCTATTATTTTACTTACGATTGTTTTAGAAAACATAATGTCGGTCTTTTTTAGTATTCAAGTTTAGAATTAAATTAATCTGTTTTTTTAGCTAAGTCAAGCAACTCTTTTTTCAAACCACAGGTTGATTTTTCTAAAGAAGTTTTTAAAATTAAATTTTTAGATGGAAAATATACTTTTTGGTTCATCTATTCACATAAAATTTGGTTAACCATGAAGGCCAAGTATAATGAATCTTTTATAAAAATTAAAGATATTTTAGAAGCAATCCCTTATGGAACTGCTTTTTTAGACGAAAACTTTCGGGTGGTATTTATAAATTCATTTTTAGAAGCTTTAACCGGATACAAGTCTGAGGAAGTTAAAGGGTTAGATATAAATCAAATAATAAAAACCAACGTTTTTAAAGAATTAATAGCTAGGTTAAGAAAAGAAGAAAAATTTTCGATAGAAGGAGACATAATAAACGTTCACCGACGCAAAATACCGGTAAAGATTACTGTAACGAGCCTTTCTCAAGGAAAAAATAGATGGTTCATGTTGGTGCTTGAAAATCTTTCACTTTTAAAGGACAAATCTCTTTTCTTGCCTCAATTTGGAATGGATTTCATTTTAGGCAACAGCCCGGCTATTTTAAAAATAAAAGAAATGTTACCTATTTTTGCGAACTCTAACGCCACTCTCTTGATAGAGGGAGAAACAGGCACAGGAAAAGATTTGTTAGCAGAGGTAATACATAAACTTTCTCCGAGGGCAAACCATCCTTTCATCAAAGTAAATTGTGGGGCTCTTCCGGAGCCTCTGTTAGAGTCAGAACTTTTTGGCCACGTAAAAGGTGCCTTTACCGGAGCTAATGCTGACAAACCAGGAATGATAAAATTAGCCAATGGAGGGACTCTTTTCCTTACAGAAATAGGAGACCTACCCTTTACCCTTCAGGTAAAACTACTAACTTTTTTAGACGATAAAGAGTTTTATCCGTTAGGTAGTTCCCAAAAAGTAAAAGTAGACGTAAGGGTGATTGTGGCAACCAATAAAAATTTAAGACAGATGGTTAAAGAGGGAAAATTTAGAGAAGATTTGTTTTATAGACTGAATGTGTTAAAAGTACAACTTCCCCCTCTTAGAGAAAGGGGAGATGACATATTGATTTTAGCTGACTATTTTCTCAAAGAATTTTCTGAAAAAGCTCATAAAAAAATCAAAGGCTTTTCGGAACAAGTTTTAAAGGTGCTAAGGTCTTATAAATACCCTGGAAACATAAGAGAGCTAAAAAACATAGTGGAATATGCTGTTCATGTTTGTTCAGATGAATTGATTACAGAAAAACATCTCCCAGAATATTTATTTACTGCCATAAAAGAAGAGGAAGAAGACCAACAACAAACTTTAGCTAAAGATTGGTCTGCTATAAGAACTCAAAAAATTGAAAGTTTTACCTGGGCTGAGATCGAAAAAAAAAGAATTATTGATGCGTTGACAAGTTGTAGGGGTAAGAAGACTGAAGCAGCTAAAATGCTTGGTTGGGCAAGAAGTACCCTTTGGAGAAAGTTAAAAAAATACGGGTTAGCCTAAAATGAAAATATTGATTACTCTAGAAAAAGACCATGTAGCCCCAAGGTTTGACCTTACCAGAGAAGTACTTATCGCAGAAAACAAAGGGGAAAAAGTAAGGACAGTTATTCTGCCACGTTCTTCTCCTGAAGAACTTTGCAGTTTTATTTTAGCAGAAAACGTTGACCTTGTAGTTTGCGGGGGGATAGAAGAAACTTATTATCAGTATCTTTTATGGAAAAAGATAAGAGTAATAGATAGGGTCATAGGCCCTGCAAAGGAAGTCTTAAAAAGAGTTATCGAAAATAATTTAAAAGAAGGAGAAATCGTAAAATAAAAGTTCTTTTCAAACCTATCTAAAACCAAAAAGCTTGGTAGTAATTTTTTAAAAGTCTATTATAATTTTTTTATGCTGGATAAACAATACCTATCCCTTAAAGAGGCCTTAAACCTTCTTTTAGACAAAGTCCCGTTTAAAAATCTCTCTATCGAGGAAATCCCTATAGAAGAAGCCTATTTTAGGGTCTCTGCAGAAGACATTTTTTCTCCTGAAGACCTCCCTGGGTTTAGACGTTCTACGGTAGATGGTTTTGCCGTAAGAGCTCAAGACACCTTTGGGGCTAAGGATACCATGCCTGCCTACCTCATGGTAAAAGGCGAGGTGTTGATGGGAGAAGCCCCCTCTTTTGAGTTAAACCCAGGAGAGGCAGCTTATATACCTACCGGTGGGATGCTTCCTAAGGGAGCAGATGCGGTTGTGATGGTAGAACATGTAAACGTAGTATCCTCAGACCTGATAGAGATTTTAAAACCAGTAGGTCCTTTAGAAAACGTTATCTTGGAAGATGAAGATATTAAAAAAGGAGAGCTTGTTATCCCTGCAGGAACCAAACTTAAACCTCATCATATAGGAGGTCTTGCAGGGTTAGGCTTTACTAAAATAAAGGTGGTCTCAAAACCTAAAGTAGGAATTATTCTTACCGGAGACGAGATCATCCCTCATCATGAAAAGGTGTCTCCGGGGAAAGTTAGAGACATAAACTCCTTTACCTTAGCAGGAATGATTATAGAAGAAGGTGGTATACCTGTTAAGTTTGGTATAGTTCAAGATGACTATCAAGCCATAAAAGAGGTGGTTACCGAAGCCCACCGTCAAACAGACATAGTGCTTATTACCGGTGGGACCAGTGCAGGGACCAAAGACGTAACCGCTAAAATAATAGAAGAACTTGGTCCTCCAGGGGTTCTTTTTCATGGGGTCTCTATAAAACCAGGCAAACCTGTTATCGCCGGGATATGCAACCATAAACCTGTATTTGGATTGCCAGGACATCCTGTAGCCGTATACATCTGCTTTTTTCTTTTTGTTAGACCTGTTATGCAAAGATTGATGGGATTATCCTCTAAAAACTATACCCCTTTTGTCAAAGCTAAAATGGCTAAAAGTATCCAATCTCAAGCAGGTAGAACTGACTTTATCCGGGTTTATCTTGAGGAAAAAAACGGAGAACTTTACGCCGTCCCTCTTCTTTCTAAATCAGGGCTTATTATGTCGTTGGTTAAAGCTGATGGATTGCTAATCATCCCTGATGACCTCCTTGGAGTAGAAAAAGACGAAGAAGTAGAAATCTGTCTTTGCTAATTTTTTCACAAACATTTTAAAAATCTTTATGGTTAACTAATCTGGACAAATAACGTTAACAAATTGTCTTCATTTAATTAATTTAAAAACGGAGGAGGTTATGAGAAAGGCTCTGTTTAGCTTTTTATTTCTTTGGTTTTTGCTGCTAACCCCAGGATTTGGGTTGGGTTTGGACCACGAATTTGGAGGCTCTGTAAGGCTGCGTTATGAGTTATGGGACAACATAGTGTCTATGGGATATCAAAATCTCACAAAGAATACCAATAAAGACCGTAATTTTTTTAGACTCAGAATACAGGCTTGGGATAAAATTACCTTTAACAACTCTACCTCCCTTTATGTAAGATTAGCTACAGAACCTAAGTATCACATGGGACCAAATTATCTGATCCTAAAGGATAATCAAGAAAGAAGGCATTTTGACCAGGATGAAATCTTTGTAGACAATCTGTATATAGACCTTAAAAAACCTTTCGGCTTACCTGTTAACTTTAGGATTGGGAGACAAGATTTTCTTGGAAAAGATATGTACGGAGAAGGCTTTTTGATTTCAGAAGGAACCCCTAACGATGGCTCAAGGTCCTTTTACTTTAATGCTTTGAAAGCTACCTTACTTTTTAGCCCCAAACACACGGTAGACTTGGTTTTTGTCTCAAACCCTCAAAGGGATGTCTATCTTCCGGTAATCCATCCTTCTTATGATGACGGAAAAAATATAAATTATATAGAACATAAAAAAAGGCTTACAGCGTCTAACGAAAGAGGTTTTTGGGTTTATGGAAGGCATACTCTTTCTGAGGCTTTAAAAGTAGAGCCCTATTACATCTACAAAAAAGAGGAAAAATCTCAGGTAATAAGCACATCAAGTTATATCCATACTGTAGGATTTAGGGCGGTTTACAAAATCGGCAGCTATACGTTAAGAGGTGAGATTGCCAAACAATGGGGAGAATACCACAACGATACCGACAGGTCTGGCCTTGGAGGATATGTCTTTTTAACTAGAAAGTTTGAAAAATGTCCTGTAAAGCCTGAAGTAGAAATAGGTTATGTCTATCTTTCAGGAGATGACCCTAAGACCAAGAAAAACGAAGGATTTAACCCACTTTTTTCCCGTGCCCCTCTTTGGAACGAACTTCTCTTTTATACCTACATCTATGAAACCTCCTCTAAAGGTGGGCCCATTCCAGGATACTGGACTAACCTAAAGGCTCCGATGATTACCGTAAAATTACATCCCTTTACAAACACTGAGTTTAAAATAAGCTATCAAAAACTTTTAGCAGACGAAAAGGCTACCTCTACTCCTAAGGATATGTTTGGAAACGGTAAAAACAGGGGGGATCTTTTAGCCTTACTTTTAAGCCATAAGTTTAACAAAAACCTCTCTGGCTTCTTACAGTATGAGGTTTTAAACCCTGGAGATTTTTACTACGACCATTCTCTTACCGCAAACTTCTTTAGAGTTCAACTTCTCTACCAGTTTTAACCAGAGCTTTTATCCCTCCTTAGGTCCCAAACCTAAGGAGGGATTTTTTTTCACTTTTTGAATTAGGCTTAAGAGTTAAAATACTCGTAAATCTTCTGAGAAAGTTTCTGTTGAGCCTCCCAGTCACCGAATAAGAGGCCTTTACCTGTAAGGGATTTTATCAGTTTGATCAGATCTTCTGAAAGCTTACCGGGAGGCTTACGTAAGAAAGGGGTTTGAGGAAGAGGCATAAAGGTATGGGCATGCACCACCGCTCCCATCTTTACTAAGTCCTCTATAACCTTTATGGTTTGTCTAACATCCTCTTCTGTTTCATAGGGCAATCCAAAGATAAAATCTACTTTTGGAGTTAATCCTGCTTTTACGGTTAATTTGACTGCTCGGTAGACATCTTCTACGGTATGGCTCCTTTTACAAAGTTGTAAAATCCTTTCACTACCTGACTGAGCTCCTATGACTAAATTATCGTTTGATGCGTAAGTTTTTACCAAAGAGATGGTCTCTGGGGTTACATGTTCGGGTCTTACTTCAGAAGGAAAACTTCCGAAAAAGATCCTGCCTCTATTTTTAAGCAAGCCCTTTATTCCTTTTAATAACTCCTCAAGGCGTTCTAAGTTGATGGTTTTTCCGTCTTCTGAACCGTAGGAAAATGCATTTGGGGTGATAAACCTTATATCAGTAAGTCCTCTTTTAAAAAGCATTTCAACTATAGATAAAACCTTTTCTATAGACCTATGTCTTACTTTAACTCCAAAAATCCTTGAGGTTTGGCAAAAGTTACAGGCAAAAGGACACCCTCTGGTAATTTCTAAGGGACCAAACCTTTTAAACCTCGGGCTAAAAGGTAAAAACTGGTCAAGGTCTACATACACTTTTCGAGGGTTTAACTTGATTTTTCCGTTTATATCTTTAAAAGCTATGCCTTCTACTGCTTCAAAAGACTTTCTATTGAGTATACATTCCAAGAGGTCAATAAAGGTTTGTTCTCCCTCTCCTAAAACCACACAATCTGCACCTGCTTTAAGCACCCTTTTAAAATCTCCGGTAGGATGAGCACCTCCGGCACAAACCAAAACCCTATCTTTATAAAGATTTTTAACCTCTGTAAGAATAGGGATTATTTCCCAAACCTGTGTGGTAAAAAAAGAAAAACAGGCTAATTGTAAAGGATAGGTTTTGAGACCTTCTGAAATCTCTGAAAATAACTCTTCTTTAGTCTTCGCAAAAGAGATTTCAACCTCAGACAGTATCTCTTCTTTGGTTTCTAAGCTTCCTAAAAGAGCGGTTAGGCTGTATTTATTTTGAGGTAAGTCTAAAAAGACGATTTTAAGTGCTTTCACCCTAAACTTAGGTTTTAATATCTTTTAAGATTTCTTCAAGCTGGATCATAAAGTAGTCTATCTCTCGGTAATTGATGATAAGAGGGGGGGAAAGTCTTAATACATTAGGTTTTGGGGTAGTGGTTAAAATCCTTCTTTTTAAAAGTTCTTGATAGATAGGTTTTACTTCGATAGCAAACTCAATACCTATCAACAGACCTTTTCCTCTTACCTGTTTGATAAGACCTGGATATTCTTCCTGATAAGCTCTTAATTTTTCCATGATAACTTTACCTTTAAGTTCTACCTCTTCAAGAAAGGTTGGGTCTGAGATCATCTCAACCACTTTACAGCCTACAGCACAGGCTATAGGATTTCCTCCAAAGGTAGAGGCATGGCTACCAGGGGTTAAAAAATCAATCACTTCTTTTTTAGCAATCATGGCTGAGAGAGGAAGTCCGTTGGCTAAGGCCTTGGCAAGACACATCACATCAGGCTCTATCCCATAATGTTCATAAGCAAACAACCTTCCTGTCCTTCCTAACCCAGTCTGGATTTCATCAAAGATCAATAAAGCCGAATATTTTTGGCAAAGCTCTTTAGCCTGGGCAATAAACTCTTGGGTTAACGGATAAACTCCACCTTCTCCCTGGATAGGTTCCATGATTATCGCACAGACGGTTTCATCAAAAGTCTCTTTTAGTTCCTGCAAATCGTTAGGCTCAACAAAAACCACCCCTGGGACTAAAGGTTCAAAGCCTTCCCAATATTTAGGCTGGCCTGTTACCGAAAGAGAACCTAAGGTTCTTCCATGAAAAGAATTTTTTAAGGAAATAAACTTATATTTAGAGCCCCCAAAATTTTGATAGGCCCAGCGTCTGGCGAGTTTTAAGGCTGCTTCAACTGCCTCAGTACCACTATTTGCAAAAAAAACCTTATCTCCAAAGGATAGTTCTACCAACTTTTTGGCAAGCCTTACCTGAGGTTCGGTGTAATAAAGGTTTGAAGTATGCCATAAACATTCGGCTTGTTCTTTTAAAACCTGAACAAGTTGAGGGTGGGCATGTCCTAAATTACAAACAGCAATCCCGGCAGTAAAGTCTAAATATTCTTCTCCTTTATCTGTAAAAAGTCTTGTACCTTCACCTCTAACAAAAACGATAGGTTCTCTTTTATAGTTAGGAGCAAGATAAATTTCTCCAAGGTCTGCAAGATAACTCATCTTTCTCTCCTGCAATTTTTATGTTAGTTTTTGCTTAATATATGTTGCGTTGTATAGTAATAATATGGACAACAACAAAATAAAGAGGGACAAGGACTCCATAAC